>NZ_JBIAVW010000012.1:0-212491 GCF_042894785.1 Streptomyces sp. NPDC001502 | reverse complement strand
CACGGGAGGCGTCTGACGCCTGACCGGGGCGAAGAGGGCTGGCACAGCGGCTATTCCGTCATGGATGCGGGTCAGCGCGAGTGGGTGACCCAAGAAGCCGACAGTTTGCCCCAATTACACCTGTTTGAGTGTGGGCTTGTGGAGTGATGCTCGCGCTGACCCGGTTCTGTGACGGAATAGCCGAGCTGCCGGCCGTCCGCCCCTCTCAGCGGCTCTCATCGACAACGGACGGGCGCCGGTCGCGGTCGTGGAGAAGCACGTAGCGATCTGGGGCGGCCTATGTCCAGCCCCGGACGGTCGTCGGACGCTGAGAGATGAGGAGCGCGTAGCGATCGGGCGCGCTTCCCCCGACACGGGCCCTGGACTGGATGGGCCCCGCCTCTCGGACGTGCCCACCCCGGGATCTCCATGCGCATCTCTGACCGCCCCGTCCTGATCCTTGAACACCCGGCCCGTTCCTTTGGGGGTTTCCCGGCAGTCTTCGTATGTCCGGGGCGGGACGGTCGGTCAAGGGTGGAGCGCAGCGACATCGCGAAGCGACGCGACGACGAAGGAGGAGCGCCCTTGAGGGACCGGCCCGACACGGAGAGACGATGAGACTGACGGGAAACCCCCATACGCCTCCCTGATTCCGATCAAGCAGCTCCCGCCCACCCCCGCCCCCGCCACACCTCCCCGACCCGCCCCCACCCGACCAACCCCCGCCCCCGCCCCCGAAGCCAGCCCCCGCCCTACCCCCCGAACAGCACCGCCTGCGCGGCCTCCCGCGCCGCCAGTTCGGCTCCCGCCAGGACCGCCGGGTCGCCCAGGGTCGTGGCGCGGATCTCCGTCGGGACCGGGGTCAGTTTCGCCACGCGGTGGGCGACCCGGGCGGCCAGGGCGGGGCCGCCTGCGCGGCCCAGTTCGCCCGCCAGGACCACGCAGCCCGGGTCCAGGATCGCCGCGGCCGCCGCCGCGCCCAGCGCGAGCCGTTCGGCCAGGGCTTCGAGGAAGGCCTCCCCCGCGGCTCCCGCCACGGCCTCCTCCGCCGGCCCCGCGAAGCCGTGGGCGCGCGCCAGCGCGGTCACGGCTTCGCGGCCCACCAGGGCGTGGAATCCGCCCGCGCAGTCCTCGGCCGACGGCAGGCCGGCGGTGCCCGGCACCGGGAGGAAGCCGATCTCGCCCGCCCCGCCGGAGGCGCCCCGGCGCAGCCGGCCGTCCAGGACCACGGCCGCGCCCACGCCCGCGCCGAGCCACAGCAGGACGAAGGAGTCCAGGTCGCGGGCCACGCCCAGGCGCTGCTCGGCGAGGGCGGCCAGGTTGGTCTCGTTCTCGACGACGACCACGGCGGGCAGGCTCCGCTGCAGGGCGGTGACCAGGTCCCGGTGCCAGGCCGGGAGGCCGCTGGTGTCGCGGAGTTCGCCGGTGGCCGGGGCGACCAGGCCCGGGGCGCCTATGACGACGGTGTGCAGTTCGGCGGCTCCGGCTTCACGTGCGGTGCGCAGCAGGGCGGCCACCGCGTCCTCGGGGGCGCCGACGGGCAGGGCGGCTTCGGCGAGGGGGCGGCCCAGGAGGTCGGTGACGACGGCGGTGACCCGGTCGGTGCGCACGTCGAGGGCGGCGAGGTGGGCGCGGTCGGCGACGATCCCGTACAGCTTGGCGTTGGGGCCGCGGCGCTGTTCGCCGGATTCGCCGGCGACTTCGATGAGTCCGGCTTCGGTGAGCCGGTCGACGAGGTCGGCGACCGAGGGGCGGGAGAGGCCGGTCATGGTTTTGAGCTGGGTGGCCGTCAGCGGCCCGGATTCCTGGAGGAGTTGCAGGGCGAGGCGGTCGTTGATGGCCCGGGCCGTGCTGGGCGAGGCGGGGGACGGTGCCGGGGTGGCGGTGGGGGCAGGAGTCACGGAGCCCATCCTAGGGAGTCGGGCCCATTATCTATCAGGCAGGGTCCCTGATAGTTTAATCGTCATGACCGGGGACACCGACCTCAGCCCGGCGCGCCTGCGCCATGCCCGCTATGCCATCGCCGCCGTCTTCTGCACCCACGGTGCCGTCACCGGCTCCTTCGCCACCCGCATCCCCTGGATCCAGGAGCATGCCCAGCTCAGCGCGGGCACCCTGGGCCTGGCCCTGGCCGCCCCCGCCGTGGGCGCGGCCCTCGCGATGCCGCTGGCGGGCCGGATCAACCACTGGCTCGGCGCACGCGCGGCGCTGCGGGCCCTGCTCTCGCTCTGGACCCTCTCGCTGATCCTGCCGAGCCTCGCGCCGAACCTGCCCACCCTCTGCTTCGTGCTCTTCGTCTACGGGGCCACCGCCGGCATGTCGGACGTGGCGATGAACGCGCTGGGCGTGGAGACGGAGAACCGGCTGGGCCGCTCGATCATGTCCTCGCTGCACGGCATGTGGAGCGTGGGCGCGCTGCTCGGCTCGGCCGCCGGTACCGTCGCCGCGCACACCGGGGCCGACGCCCGGCTGCACCACCTGGTCGCCGCGCTGGTCCTGACGGCGGGCGGACTGTTCGCCGTACAGGGTGTGCTGGACCTGAGGGCCGGCCAGGACGCGCAGGCGCCGCCACACTTCGCGCTGCCGCCGAAGTCGGCGCTGCTGATCGGGGCCGTCGGGTTCTGCGCGGTCTTCGCCGAGGGCGCGAGCCTGGACTGGTCGGCGGTCTACCTGCGGGACGTCCTGCACACGGACGCGGGGCTGGCGGCGGCCTCCACCACCGCCTTCGCGCTCACCATGGCCCTGGCCCGGCTGGTCGGGGACCGGGTGGTGGACCGGTTCGGGGCGGTGCGCACGGTCCGGGCGGGCGGGGTGGTGGCCACCGCGGGCGGGCTGCTCGTGGTCGGGGTCCGGCATCCGGCGGGTGCGCTGGCGGGGTTCGGGTTGATCGGGCTCGGGATCGCGGTGGTGGTCCCGCTGGCCTTCGCGGCGGCGGGGCGCAGCGGGCCGGCCCCGGCGCAGGCCATCGCCGGTGTCGCGACGATCACGTACACCTCGGGGCTGATCGCCCCGTCGGCGATCGGCGCGGTGGCGGACGCGACCTCGCTGGTGGTGTCCTTCGGACTGGTCACCCTGCTGGCGTTCGCGCTGATCGCGGGTGCCGCGGTACTGCGCCAGGGGCCGCCGGTGGGGCAGGCTGGAGGCGATCCCGGCGGGGTGACGGCGAAGTCCGGCCCCACCGAGATCGACGAACCTGCCCAAACCCGGCCGTAACATGTCGACTGGCCGCAGCGGCACGTACCCGTGCGCTGCGGCCTCGATGTGTGTGCGGCAGCCGGAGAAACGGAGTGGAACATGGGCCTCGGCGTGGGCTGGACCCTGCACGGAGACGGGCGGACTCCCGCCCCCGGGGCGGTGGTCCGGCCGGAGGAGCGGCTGTCGTGGCCGCGGACCGCCGGGTTGGGCGCGCAGCACGTCGTGGCGATGTTCGGCGCGAGTTTCGTCGCTCCGGTCCTGATGGGCCTGGATCCGAACCTGGCCATCATGATGTCCGGTGTCGCGACGGTGATCTTCCTCCTCGCGACGCGCGGCCGGGTCCCGTCGTACCTGGGCTGCTCGCTGTCGTTCGTCGGTGTCGCGGCGGCCATCCGGGCCGCGGGCGGGGACAGTGCGGTGGTCACGGGCGCCGTCTTCGTCGTGGGCGTGGCGTTGTTCCTGGCGGGCCTGGTGGTCCAGCGGTTCGGCGCCCGCGTGATCCACACGGCGATGCCGCCCATCGTGACGGGCGCGGTGGTGATGCTGATCGGCTTCAACCTGGCGCCGGTGACGGCGAGCACGTACTGGCCGCAGGACCAGTGGACGGCGCTGCTGACGATGCTGTTCACGGGAGCGGCCGTGGTCTGTCTGCGCGGTTTCTGGTCGCGCATCGCGATCTTCCTCGGTCTGCTCTTCGGGTACGGGATCTCCTGGCTCTCCGACCTGCTCTTCGGCAAGATCCACACCACGCTGGGCGGGGAGGCGGCCGTCGACCACTGGCGGCTCGACCTCTCGGCGGTGGCCAAGGCCGACTGGATCGGGCTTCCGTCCTTCCACGCACCCGCGTTCGAGTGGTCGGCGATCCTGATCGCCCTGCCGGTGGTGATCGCGCTGATCGCCGAGAACGCGGGCCACATCAAGGCCGTGGGCGAGATGACCGGCGATCCGCTCGACGACAAGCTGGGCACGGCGATCGCGGCGGACGGCGCCGCGTCCATGCTGTCCACGGCGGTCGGCGGCCCGCCGAACACCACCTACTCCGAGAACATCGGGGTCATGGCGGCCACCCGGGTCTACTCCACGGCGGCCTACTGGGCGGCCGCGGGCTTCGCGCTGCTCTTCGGGCTGTGCCCCAAGTTCGGTGCGATCGTCGCCGCCATCCCTGGCGGGGTGCTCGGCGGCATCACGGTCATCCTCTACGGAATGATCGGCCTGCTCGGCGCGCAGATCTGGCTCAACGGCGGGGTGGACCTGCGCAATCCGCTGAACCTGGTGCCGGCCGCGGCGGGCATCATCATCGGCATCGGCGGCGTGAAGCTGCAGATCACCGACACCTTCGAGCTGGGCGGCATCGCGCTGGGCACGATCGTGGTGATCACCGGCTACCACGCACTGCGCTACCTCGCGCCCGCGCACCTCAAGCAGGAGCCCCTGCTCGACGAGGGCACCTCCGGCTACGACGAGCCCGGGGACGGCCAGGACAAGCCCCGTTGACGGTGTTTCGCCCGAACCGGGGAAGCGTACGGCCAAGTTCCCCGGATCCGCGTCCGCGCCTGCGACTCTGCCCCCATGGATGCGGTGCTGGCGCGGATGCGCGCCCTGGAGGAGCGGCTCCCGCCGCAGGACGGCGTCGCCGTCTTCAACCGGGTCTACCTGACGGTGACGGAGACCCTGCACCGGCGGATCGAGCACGGCGCCTTCCCGGCGCCCCGGCGGGCGGAGACGCTCAGCGTGCGGTTCGCGGAGCGGTACCTGACGGCGGTGGAGGCGGACCGGGCCCCGGCCTGCTGGCGTCCGCTGCTGCAGTACCGCCGCCACCCCGGGATCCGTCCGCTCCAGCACGCGCTGGCCGGGATCAACGCGCACATCGGCCATGACCTGGCGCTCGCGGTGGTGGCCACGTGCGGTGAGCTGGGCTGTGAACCGCGGGCCCTGGAGGCGGACTTCGACCGGGTCGGCGACACGCTGGTCTCCCTGGAGGAGCACATCCGGGAGGACCTGATGCCGGGCCCGGACCTGTTGGAGATCGCCGACCCGCTGACCCACCTGGTCGGCTCGTGGAGCCTGGAGCGCGCCCGCGCCGGGGCCTGGTCGGCGGCCCGGCTGCTGTGGACGCTGCGCCGGGCGCCGGAACTGGCCGAGGAGTTCACGGATTCCCTCGACGCGGGTGTGGGCCTGGTCGGCCGCTGCCTGCTGACCCCGCGGGGCTGAGACGCCCGCCGCCCCCGGGTCGTCGCGGGCCGCCGGATAGGTTCGCCGTATGACGACGCTTCTCCTCGACGGCGGGCCGGTCGCCCCGGACGCCCGGGTCAGCCGGACCGGCGGGGTGCCGACGGCGCCCGCCGGGACCGTGTGGCCGGTGTGCCGCGTGTGCGCGGGACCGCTCCAGTTCCTCGCCCAGATCGTGCTCGGCGACGCCGCCCCCGCGGGACCCGGCGTGCTGGTCCTGTTCATGTGCGCCCACCGGCCCGGGCGGTGCGAGCAGTGGAGCCCGACCGCGGGCGGCAACCTGGCCCTGCTGCTGCCCGCCGGGGACCTGGTGTCCGTACCGGCGCCCGACGCGGACGAGGACGTCCTCGGGCTGGGCGCCGTCCGCGCGGCCGTACCCGCCCCGGCGGCGCCGGACGGCGCCGCACCG
This sequence comes from Streptomyces sp. NPDC001502, assembly GCF_042894785.1. NCBI lineage: Bacteria > Bacillati > Actinomycetota > Actinomycetes > Kitasatosporales > Streptomycetaceae > Streptomyces > Streptomyces sp. NPDC001502. The sequence continues at coordinate 206,679 of NZ_JBIAVW010000012.1, read as the reverse complement.
GCCGGGCGAACGGTCCTCGGCTCGCTCGGCGGCGAACCCGACTGGCTCCAGGACGACGAGACGCCCGACTGCCCCGGCTGCGCCCGGCCGATGACCTTCGTGGCCGGCCTGCGGGAGGGACCGGAGCCCACCACCGCCATGAACTTCGGCTCGGGACGGGCCTACGTCCACGCGTGCGCCCCCTGCGGGCGGGCCGCGCTGCTCTGGCAGTGCTGACCTAGGCCGTCTCTTTCGGATCTTGCCGGTTAAGCCCGTGTCGTCTGGTGCCGTGCATCGCAAGGCGGAGGGGCGCCCGAGTACTGGACGTACTTGGGTGCCCCGACAACGCGGCGAGGTGCGGTGCCAGACGGCGCGGGTCAGGCAAGATCCGAAAGAGACGGCCTGGACCCCGGGCATGAGAACGGGCCGTCCCCGAGCTGCTCGCGCGGGGACGGCCCGTGGCCTGGGGACCCGGAGGATCAGTCCTCGGGGAGTTCGACCGGGGCGATGTCGTCGTAGACGTCGCCCGGGCCCAGGTTGGTGGAGTCCGTGGAGCCGCCCAGGTGGTGCATGACGCCCCAGACGGCGTTGAGGGCGGTCTGGACCGCGCCCTCGGCCCAGCCGGCCGTCCAGGAGATGTCGTCGCCCGCGAGGAAGATGCCGCGCTTGTCCTCGGGGAGGCGGTCCTGCATGAAGTGGGTGAACAGGCGGCGCTGGTAGCGGTAGTGGCCCGGGAGGTTGGCCTTGAACGCGCCCATGAAGTAGGGCTCGTCCTCCCAGGAGACGGTGACCGGGTTGCCGATGATGTGGCGGCGGATGTCGACCTTGGGGTAGATCTCGCCGAGGGACTTCAGCATGACCTCCATCCGCTCGTTCGCGGACAGCGGCAGCCACTTGAGGCTGTCGTCGCACCAGGTGTACGAGAGGCAGATGACGGCGGGCTTGTCCGGGCCGTTGTCCAGCAGGTACGTACCGCGGGTCATCCGGTCGGTCAGCGTCATCGACATGACGTCGCGGCCGGTCGGGTTCCCTGCGTCGTCGACGGCCTTGTCCAGCCAGAACGGCCGGTCGACGGGGACGAACAGCTTGGACGACTCCATGTAGTGGGTGCGCTCGATCGCCGTCCAGTGGTCGATCGGGAACAGCGTGTCGTCGCACTCGATCTTCGACAGGAGCATCCAGGACTGGGCCGTGAAGATCGCGGCGCGGTACGTGCGGATGTCGCCGGAGGAGTCGGTGACCGTGATGCGGTTGCCGGCCGTGCGGTGCAGGCGGGTGACCGCCGGGCGCGGGGTGCCGCCGTGCAGGGAGGACAGCGAGGTGCCCTGGGCCCAGTGCACGATCTTCTCCGGCTCGCGCTCCCACAGGCGCAGCGGCAGCTGCTGCGAGCCGCCCACGATGCCGCGGTGGTGGTCGTCGGCCTCGGTGTAGACGACGCGCAGGATCTCCAGGATGGAGTTCGGGAAGTCGGTGTCCCAGCCGCCCGTGCCGAAGCCGACCTGGCCGAAGATCTCGCGCTTGCGGAAGGACTTGAAGGCCTCCGACTTGCAGAGGAAGCCGTAGAAGGTCTCGTCGTCGAGCTTCTCGACGAGCTTGGCCCAGATCTCGCGGATGCGCGGGACGTCCCGCTCGCGCATCGCGGTGTTCATGTCGGAGAAGTCGGCGCCCTCGTCGAGGCAGGCGTTCCAGGCGGCGGACACGTCGCGGTAGATCTGCGGGAGGTCCGCGATCGTCTCGGCGTAGTGCGTCTCGCCCTTGAGGTCGACGACCGTCGAGGGGGTGGACTCGGCGAGCGGGTTCGGGAAGGGCTCCGTGACCAGGCCGACGAGGTCGATGTAGTGCTGCAGGGCCGTGGAGGACGGCGGGAAGCGCATGGCGCCCATCTCCGCGGTGAGGCCCTCGGTCTCGGCGCCTTCGAAGCCGACGGTGCGCAGGCGGCCACCGATCTGGTCGGCCTCGTAGACGACGGGCCTCAGGCCCATCTTCATCAGCTCGTACGCGGAGATGATGCCGGACAGCCCGCCGCCGATGACGGCGACCTCGGTGCCGAGCTCGGTCGCCGGTATCTGGCCGAGGCCCGCCGGGTGGGCGAGGAAGTCGTCGTACGCGTACGGGAAGTCCGGACCGAACATGGTGATCGGCGGCTGTCCGTCGCTGTGCGGGACGGCGGTGGTGGGCACCGTGGACGTCATGGGGGTACGTCTCCTTGCGGCAGGGCTGGGGGAAGAGAGGTCTTAGACGAGGGAGGCGTAGAGCCCGGGTCGGCGGTCGCGCAGGTAGGGGTTGTTCTCGCGCGAGGCCGACAGCAGCTCGGGGTCGGCCTCGCCGAACACCAGCTCCTCGCCGCGGCCGGCCCGGGTCCGGGTGACCCCGTCGGGGCTCGCCAGGCAGCTGAGTCCGACGAACTCGAACTCGCCTTCCGGGCCGGTGCGGTTGACGTACGCGATGTACATCTGGTTCTCGAAGGCCCTTACGGGGACGAGCTGTTCGGCGACGAACTGGAACGGGTGCATCTGCGCGGTCGGCACCAGGAGGAGGTCGGTGCCGGCGAGCGCGTGCGCCCGGACGTTCTCGGGGAACTCCACGTCGTAGCAGATCATGATGCCGATGCGGAGGCCGTTCAGGTCCGCCTGGACGACGGGGGTGTCGCCGGGGGTGAAGGCGTCCTGTTCGAAGCAGCCGAAGAGGTGGGTCTTGCGGTAGTTCGCCAGCGCCGCGCCGTCGGGGCCGATGAGCTGGGCGGCGTTGTAGACGACGCCGTCCGCGCCCTCCGGGTAGCCGTACAGGACGGCGATCCCGTGGCGGCGGGCGATCTCGCCGATGGCCTGGGCGGAGGCGCCGTCGGCCGCTTCGGCGAGTCCGGGGATGTCCTGGAGGTCCAGCGCGTAGCCGGTCAGGAACATCTCCGAGGTCACGAGGAGCCCGGCCCCGCTCTGTGCGGCGCGCGCCGCTGCCTCGTCGAGCGCCTTGAGGTTCTCGGCGGTGTCGCCGAGAACGCCGGAGCTCTGGAGGAGGGCGGTGCGCAGCGGGGGCATGGGCTACCTCTGTGACAGGCGGGGAGGGGGTCATAAAACGGTACGTTCGCGCGTTCGATCCGGACAAGCCGTGAGCGTTGCGCTCCGCGCATCGATTCGTTGCGTGTTCCCCGACCGACGCGGCGATTCGTTGCGCGGGACCCCCTGGCTCCCCTGGTGGACCTTGTACGGCCCCTGCCGCGCCTCGCTGCTAGGAGCCGGTGCGGAAGGCCGGGTGGGTGGCCAGGAAGCGCAGGTCGTCGAGGATGTCGGGGGTGTGGCCGGAGACGACGCGGCCGCTCCAGGTGTCGACGAGGGCCGGGACGGTCAGGGCGCCGTCGAAGTGGTGGCCGGTGGCCTCGTAGGCCAGCCGCAGTGCGGTGTACTCGGCCTCCCGGGGGTCGGTGCCGAGGACGGTGGCGGTGATCGAGTGGGTCAGGCCCAGCGCGGCGAGGGCGGCGGTGACCTGCTGCGAAGGGAGACAGTCGGCGCGGAGGTAGAGGTGGTAGCGGTGCGGTACGGGGGAGAAACCGGCTCCGATGCGGCCGCGCGGGGCGGGTGCCGGGCCGGTGCGGGGCAGCGGGGTGCGGGGCAGGACGGTGTGCGACATGACTCTCCTGGGGTGGAGGACAACACGACTGGGCCCCGGGCGGCGGCGTGCGCGCGCCCGGTCCGGGTCACTCGTCTCTGAGAGGGGTCAGCCGCGCGGGCCGAAAGCGCTGCACACCCGCAGGAGGTCGATGTGCAGGCGCCGGGTGAGCCACCAGCGCCGGAGGGTCCGGGATCGCGTGTCCGCGTCCGTGTGCGTGTCCGCCGTCCGAGCCGTGTCCACCGCCGCCACCCCCGTCCTGTCCTCGGCCGCCCCCGTCCGGTGCTGGTTAGGCTTCCGGTGGCGGGCGCTGTCCGTCATGGCCGTCCCCCGCAGTCTCGTGGCGGCGCCCGGGGCCGTCAAGAAGGCGGTCACGACCCGGACGCCGTCGCCTATGGAAGGAGTCCCGCACCCATGTCCCCCGAGAGCGGCACGCTGTGCGGCAGTGAAGTACTCGACAATCCGGTCTGGTCCGCGCTGACCGGGCCGCACCGCGCATTCGCCGAGTTCGCGCCGGCGGGTCTGGCGGCCCGCTACACGCTGGACACGTCCCCGTTCTCGGCGCTCGCCGATCCGCAGGACCCGCGGGCGTGGGCGGATCTGGCCGCGCTGGCCGGGCCCGGGGAGGAGGTCTGGGTGACCGGGCTGCTGACCCCGCCGCCGGGGTGGCAGACGCTGGTGACCGTTCCGGGTGTGCAGCTGGACGGGCGGGGGGTACGTGCCGGGGCGGCGCCGGAGGCGGTGGCACTGGGGCTCGCGGACGTACCGGAGATGCTGGAGCTGGTGGAGCTGACCAAGCCCGGCCCGTTCCTGGACCGGACGGTCGAGCTGGGCACGTACCTCGGGATCCGTCACGAGGGCCGGCTGGTCGCGATGGCCGGGGAGCGGATGCGGCCGGAGGGCTGGTCAGAGATCAGCGCGGTGTGCACGCACCCGGACCACCGGGGCCGGGGCCTGGCGGCCCGGCTGATACGCGCGGTCGCGGCGGAGGTCCGTGAGCGCGGCGAGCGCCCGTTCCTGCACGCGGCGGCCGCCAACACCGGGGCCGTGCGGCTCTACGAGTCGATGGGCTTCACCCTGCGCCGCAGCCCCCTGTTCCTGGGGGTGCGTACCCCGCAGGTGTGACCGCCGGGAGCTGTCACGCGGGTGCGCCCGAGGTGAAGCGGCGCAGGAGCGGGGAGAGGACGAGCACCGACTTGGTGCGTTCCACGAACGGCTCGCCCGCGATGCGTTCCAGGACCCGCTCGAAGTGGCGCATGTCGGAGGCGAAGACCTGGACGAGGGCGTCCGCGTCGCCGGTGACGGTCGACGCGGACACCACCTCGGGATATCGCTCCAGTCCTCGCCGGATGTCGTCCGGCGAGGTGTTGTGCCGACAGTAGATCTCGATGAAGCCCTCGGTCTCCCAGCCCATGGCGGCCGGGTCCACGCGGACGGTGAAGCCGGTGATGGCGCCTTCGGCGCGCAGCCGGTCCACGCGCCGCTTGACGGCGGGCGCGGAGAGCCCGACCTCGGAGCCGATGTCCGCGTAGGAGCGGCGGGCGTCCTCGGCGAGGGCGTGCACGATGCGTTCGTCGAGATCGTTCAGTCGCACGGGGGGTGAATCACTTCTATTCAGCGGCCTCCGCGGCCGTGGCGGCCAGGCCGGCCACAGTGGCCAGGCTGGAGCGGCGCATGCCGTAGAAGAAGTAGATCACGAGCCCGACGGCCATCCAGCCACCGAAGACCAGCCAGGTGATTCCGGGGAGCTCCGTCATCAGGTAGGCGCAGAGGAGGAAGCCCACGATCGGGGTGACCGGGAAGAGCGCGACCTTGAAGGTGCGGTTCATCTCGGGGCGGGTCTTGCGCAGGATGATGACGGCCACGTTGACCAGGGCGAACGCGAAGAGCGTGCCGATGCTGGTGGCGTTCGCCAGCTCACCCAGCGGGATGAAGGCGGCGAGCAGTCCGCAGAAGAGGCAGACGATGATCGTGTTGACGCGGGGGGTGCCGGACTTCGGGTCGACCTTGGCGAAGGCCTTGGGCATCAGGCCGTCGCGGGACATGGCGAAGAGGATGCGGGTCTGACCGTAGAGGACGGCGAAGACGACGCTGGCGATGGCGACGACGGCGCCCGCGGCGAGGATGACGCTCCAGAAGGAGTGTCCGGTGACGTTCTCCATGATCTGCGCCAGGGCGGCCTCGCTGCCCTCGAACTCCTGCCACGGCATGGCGCCGACGGCGACCAGGGCGACGAGGCAGTAGATCGCGGTGACGATGGCGAGCGAGAGCATGATCGCGCGCGGCAGGTCCTTCTTCGGGTTCTTGGCTTCCTCACCGGCGGTGGAGGCGGCGTCGAAACCGATGTACGAGAAGAACAGCATGGAGGCGGCGGTGCTGATCGCGGTGACGCCGAGCGGGGCCAGCGGGGTGTAGTTGCCGGCCTTGATGCCCATGAAGCCGATGACGCAGAAGAGCACCAGCGTCACGATCTTGACGGCGACCATGATCGAGTTGATCCGGGCGCTCTCCTTGGCCCCGCGGAGCAGGAAGACCATGCAGAGCAGGACCACGACCAGGGCGGGCATGTTGATGTAGCCGCCCTCACCCAGCGGGGCGGAGAAGCCCTCGGGGATGGTGAAGCCGAGCGTGCCGTCGAGCAGCTCGTTGAGGTACTGGCCCCAGCCGACGGCGACGGCCGCGACGGAGACGCCGTACTCCAGGACCAGGCACCAGCCGCAGACCCAGGCTATGAGCTCACCCATGGTGGCGTAGGCGTAGGAGTACGAGGAGCCCGAGACGGGGATCGAGCCCGCGAGCTCGGCGTAGGAGAGCGCCGAGAAGAGTGCGGTCAGGCCCGCGACGATGAAGGCGATGAAGACGGCCGGGCCGGCGATCGGGGTGGCCTCGCCGAGGACGACGAAGATGCCCGTGCCCAGGGTCGCGCCGATGCTGATCATGGTCAGCTGCCACATGGTGAGCGACCGCTTGAGCGCGCCGCCCTCACCCTGGCCGCCCTCGGAAACCAACTGCTCCACCGGCTTGCGGCGGAGCAGCGGGTTGACGGGCCTGCGGGCCTCTGAAGCGAGCGGTGGCGCCTGGCCGTGGTCGAGCACGAGGGGACTCCTTGTCACTGCGGATCGGGGAGGTCAGGGGAGGCGTCGACCGCGACGATCCGGAGCAGGGCAGGGCCCGTCGGAAGAAGGGTCTGCTCATGGGGGACCGCCGAGCAGGCGATCCGCGCCACTCCACGTACAGCGAGTGAGCCTACGAGCTGAGTGATACCGCCCGTAATGGACCATCCTTGCACATTGACGCACGATCGTTGCGCGGATCCGTCACTGACAGTCGTTTGTTGCGTAGGGATGATCGATCGCTGCGCAGGTCGCCCTGGACCCCTTTTCTTGACACTTCGTCAGATCTGCCGCAGCGTGCCGCCATGCACCCGTCCGGAGCACGTACGGGGCCGCCGCGGCCGACCTGACGGCATTGGTCCGCTCCTCGGCGGTGGAAGCGGGCCCGAGCGGGGTACGGGTGAACGCGGTGGCACCGGGGGTGGTGCGGACCCCGCGGGCCGCCGCCCCGCCGGGCACCGGGGGCGGCGGCGCACCACGGAGTACGCCCCGCAGGGCCGGGGCAGGCGCTCGTGGCGGGCGGAGGGTCGGCCTGAAGTTCCCGTATCCGACGATCGGAGGCGACCAGTGATACCAGCGGGACCAGGTGGACCGGCGGGGCAGGCAGGACCAGGGCTGCCGGCCGGGCCGACGGAACCGGCGTGGCCGGCCGGGCTGCAGCGCCACCCCGACGAGCCGGAGCCCTGGCAGGACGCGCTGCCCTTTCTGCGCGGGGTCGCCTGGCTGGACCGGGGGCGGCCGGTCCGCGCCGATCCGGCCGACACCATGCGGCTGCCCTGGGACACCGGCGAGCGCTCCACCCTGCCCATCGGCGTCCGGCTGGAGTTCACCACCGAGACCGCGCGGTCGGTGGAGGTCCGCTACCGGGCGACCGTGCCCGGCCCCACCGACGCGCTGCGCGACCTCGCGCACGGCTTCGCGCTGTGGGACCGGCACGGGGTGGTGAACGAGGTGTTCACCGACCCGGCCGCGGAGGCCGTCGTACGGATCGGCCTGGGCGGCGGCACCGGCCCCTTCACCATCCACCCGCCCGAGACCCAGTCCCCGCTGATCCTCGGGCTGCGCGGGATCGGCGGGCCGCTCGCCCCGGCGCCGCCCGCCCCGCGCTGGGTGGTGCACGGCGACTCCATCACCGAGGGATGGTGGTCCACCCGCCCCGCGCACGGCTGGCCCGCCGTCACCGGCCGGGCGCTCGGCTGGGACACCGTCAACCTCGGCTACGCAGGCGCCGCGCGCGGTGAGCTGACCACCGCCGAGCAGCTCGCGGGCCTGCCCGCCGACGTCCTGACGCTCGCCTTCGGCACCAACTGCTGGTCCCGGGTGCCCTTTTCGGCTCCCCTGCTGTACGAGACCACGCGGGCGTTCCTCGAACTGGTCCGCCAGGGGCACCCGCGGACCCCGATCCTGCTGGTCTCCCCCGTCCTGCGGCCCGACGCGGAGCGCACCCCGAACAAGCTCGGCGCCACCCTCGGCGCCCTGCGTGACGCGATGGAGCGCGCCACCCGGGACCGGATCGCCGCGGGGGACGACCGGCTCGCCGTGCTCCCGGGCCGGGACCTGCTCGGTCCCGAACACCTGGCGGACGGGCTGCACCCCAACGACAGCGGACATCAGGTACTCGGCCTCGCTGTGGCCACGGCTCTGCGGCGCACCGGGTTCGGCACGGGGTGAGTGAAACAGACCACACCGGACAAGGTGAACAGATCTCCCCCACCGCGGCGTGTCCTGGGCAGAGTTGACGCCATCACGGTGGCGGACACGACGGACACCACAAGTGGGAGAGATCAAGATGGGCATCAAGCGCGGAACCACCCTGGCCGCGGCCGCGATCGTCGTCGTCCTCGCGGCGACGGCCTGCGGCCCCACGGACGACAAGGCCGCGGACACGACCAAGCCGGTCGGAGCCGCCGCCGCCCAGGACAGCGGGAAGGCCCCGGCCGCCGCCGACGGCGCCTACGGCTCCGACGGCGCTGCGGGCGCCTCGGGCGCCTCGGGCGCCAAGCCGGCCGGGCAGCTGGCGATCGCCCCCAACGACCAGCTCGGCTCGGTCCTCACCGACAGCGCGGGGATGACCCTCTACCGCTTCGACAAGGACACGGCCAAGCCGCCGAAGTCGAACTGCGACGGCGACTGCGAGAAGACCTGGCCGGTGGTCGCCGCGGGCGACGCCACCGCCGCCGCCGGCATGGACCCGGCGCTGCTGGGCGAGGTGGTGCGCACCGACGGCAGCAAGCAGCTGACGGTGGCCGGCTGGCCCGCGTACCGCTACAGCAAGGACGCCAAGGCGGGCGACGTCAACGGCCAGGGCGTCGGCGGGGTGTGGTTCGCGCTCGCGGCGGACGGCAAGAAGGCCGCGAAGGGAGCGGCGACCGAGGGGGCACCGCCGGCCGCGGGCGGCGCCGCCGAGGCCGACGGGAAGCTGTCGGTGGCCAAGGACCCCAAGCTGGGCGACCACATCGTCGACGGCAAGGGCATGACCGTCTACCGGTTCAAGCCGGACACCCAGTGGCCGATGACCTCCAAGTGCGTGGGCGACTGCCTGACCAAGTGGCCGGTCGTCGCGCCGGTGGAGAAGGCCAAGGACAAGGGGATCGCCGAGAAGAACTACACGGTGCTCAACCGCCCGGACGGCCTGAAGCAGCAGAGCGTCGACTGCTGGCCCGTCTACACCTTCACCGGTGACAAGAAGCCCGGCGACGTCAACGGCCAGGGCGTGGGCGGCACCTGGTACGCCGTGTCCCCCGACGGCAAGCTCATCACCGTCCAGTAGTCCCTGCCCCTCCCGCCCATCCCCTCACTCCCCCCACCCCTGTTCGCGCGGCCCTCGCCCTCATCCCCCCTGGGCGGGGGCCGCGCCCTTTCCCCGTTCCGCCCCGGCCGAGTCCTCTCTAGACTCGGCCGCATGCTGCGCGTACTGGCCGTCGACGACGAGAAGCCGCTCCTGGAGGAACTCCTCTACCTGCTGCGCTCGGACCCCCGGGTGCGCAGTGCGGAGGGTGCCTCGGACGCCACCGAGGCCCTGCGCCGGGTCACCCGGGCCCTGGAGTCCGGCCCGGACGGGGCCGACGGCATCGACGTGGTGTTCCTGGACATCCACATGGCCGGGCTGACCGGGCTGGACATCGCGCGGCTGCTGGCCGGGTTCGCGCGGCCGCCGCTGATCGTGTTCGTCACGGCCCACGAGGGTTTCGCCGTACAGGCCTTCGACCTGAAGGCCGTGGACTACGTGCTCAAGCCCGTGCGCCCGGAGCGGCTGGCCGAGGCCGTCCGGCGGTCCTGCGAGCAGCTGGGCCGGTCCGAAGAGGGCCCGCCGGCCGCGGTGGCGGCCGCCGACGCCCCGGTGGCGGGCGTCCCGGCCGTGCCGGCGCCGCGCCGCCTGGTCGCCGAGGTGACCGTCGCCGACCGCGCGCCGGACCAGATCGCCGTCGAACTGGGCGGGGTCACACGCTTCGTGGCGATCGCGGACATCTCCTACGTGGAGGCTCAGGGCGACTACGCCCGCCTGCACACCGACGAGGGCAGCCACCTGGTCCGGATCCCGGTGTCCACGCTGGAGGAACGCTGGGCGGCGCGCGGGTTCGTACGGATCCACCGCCGTCATCTGGTGGCGCTGGCGCGGATCGACGAGCTCCGGCTGGAGGCCGGGACCACCAGTGTCCGGGTGGGGGCGGCGGAGCTCCAGGTGAGCCGCAGGCACGCGCGGGAGCTACGGGATCTGCTGATGCGGCACGCGACCGGCTGAAACCGGCCGCACCCCGGCCGCACCCCGGCCGTTCCCCGGCCGCCGTCGGGCCGTTCGTGCCCGACCGTCCGGCGCTCGGGGGCGCCGTTCGTCGCGCCGGGAGGGGCGTACGGCGATCCGCCGGAGCCGTCGGCCGCACCGCCGCCCGATCGGCCCTCGGTGCCGTCGCCCCTCTCGTATCGTGGATCTTCCGGCGCGGGAGGAGCGAGATGTCCGAGATCCAGGCGCTGGTCGACGCCCTGAGCGGGCTGCCCCGGGTCCGGCCTGCCGGGCCCGCCGAGGCCGAGGCGCTGCTGGCCCGGCTGCGCAGTGCGGCCGCCCGCTGGGCCGACATCCTGTACGAGGCCCGCGAGGGGGTCCGCGAGCAGGTGCCGCCGCGCGCGGAGGCGGCCCTGACGCTGGCGTTCCGGCGCGCGGAGGAGTCGTACGTGGAGCTGGAGATCGCCCTGCGCGACTGCGCGGAGCACCGCGACCCGGCCCGCTGACGGGGTCGTCCGGCCGGGCGGATCCGACGGCTCCGGTGGGTCCGAATCGAGCCTGTCGCCCGGTCGGGGGGCGTGCGTAGACTCCGGACACCCCTCTCCAGCCGAAGGACCGCCCGGTGAACCAGACGTACGCGCTGACCGCGGTCGCCGTCGTCGTCCTGGTCACGATCCTGGTCGGTGCGCTGGGCCTGCGGATGTCGCGGACCACGTCCGACTTCTATGTCGCCTCGCGCACGGTGGGGCCCCGCCTGAACGCGGCGGCCATCAGCGGCGAGTACCTGTCCGCCGCGTCCTTCCTCGGGGTGGCGGGGCTGGTGCTGCTCCAGGGGCCCGAGATGCTCTGGTACCCGGTGGGTTACACCGCCGGGTACGTGGTGCTGCTCGTGCTGGTGGCGGCCCCGCTGCGCCGCTCGGGCGCGTACACGCTGCCGGACTTCGCGCAGGCGCGGCTGGAGTCGCTGGTGGTGCGCCGGATCGCGGTGCTGTTCGTGGTCGGGGTCGGCTGGCTGTACCTGCTGCCGCAGTTGCAGGGGGCCGGGCTGACGCTGGAGATCCTGACCGGGGCCCCGCACTGGGTCGGCGGGCTGGTCGTGGCGTTCGTGGTGACGGTGGCGGTGGCGTGCGGCGGGATGCGTTCGGTCACCTTCGTCCAGGCCTTCCAGTACTGGCTGAAGCTCACGGCCCTGCTGGTGCCGGCCTTCTTCCTGATCGCGGCCTGGGCCGGGGACGGCGCGCCGCGGGCGACGTTCGACGCACCGGCCGTCTTCCGGGAGCACACGTCGGTGACGGTCGCGCAGGACGTGCGGCTGTCGGTGGCGAATCCGCTGACGGTGACGGTGACCGGGCAGGTGGACGGGCGCGGTTACGTGTCGGTGCCGCTGACCCTGGCCGCCGGTGAGCATGCCGTACGGGCCCACGCGCGGCTGGAGTTCGCCGCGGCCACGCCGGTTCCGGACACCCGGGCGGAGGCGCGGCCCGGTGTGTCCACCTGGTCGGTGCCGACCTCCGGCGGACTGCGCGAGTACCGGCTGTACGCCACGTACGGGCTGATCCTGGCGACCTTCCTCGGCACGATGGGCCTGCCGCACGTCGCGGTGCGGTTCTACACCAGCCCCGACGGGCGGACCGCGCGGCGCACCACGCTGGTCGTGCTCGCGCTGGTCGGCGTCTTCTACCTGCTGCCGCCGGTGTACGGGGCACTGGGCCGGATCTACACCCCCGAGCTCGCCCTGACCGGCGACGCGGACGCGGCGGTGCTGGTGCTGCCCGGGCGGATGCTCGGCGGGGTGCTCGGCGAGCTGCTGGGGGCGCTGCTGGCCGGGGGTGCCTTCGCGGCGTTCCTGTCGACGGCCTCGGGGCTGACCATGGCGGTGGCGGGGGTGCTGCACCAGGACGTGCTGCCGGCGCGGGGGGTGCGCAGCTTCCGCTCGGCGGCGGTCGTGGCGATCCTGGTGCCGCTGGCCGGGAGCGTGGCGGCGACGCAGGTGCCGGTGGCGGACGCGGTGGGCCTGGCCTTCGCCGTGTCGGCGTCGTCGTTCTGTCCGCTGCTGGTGCTGGGCATCTGGTGGCGCGGGCTGACCCCGCCGGGTGCGGTGGCCGGGCTGGTCATGGGCGGCGGAGCGGCGCTGGGCGCGGTGCTGGCGACCCGGGCCGATCTGGCGCCGCCGGGCTGGACTCACACGCTTTTGGCGTGGCCGGCGGCGTGGTCGGTGCCGCTCGGGTTCCTGACGATGGTGGCGGTGTCGCTGGCCACCCGGTCGCGGATCCCGGCGGGGACGGCGGCCACCTTGGCCCGGCTGCACCTGCCGGAGGTCGTGGCCGGGGAGCGGGCCGGAGGTGTGCGGTGACCGGGGTGGCACCGGCGGTCCTGGCGTTGCCGGCGGTGGCGGGTGCGGTGCTGCTGCTGGGTGCGGGCTGGGCCGCGGGCCGGTGGGACGCCCGCCGCGGGGAGCGGGCGGCCGGGATGGATCTGGGGACCCCGGTGGAGCGGGCCACCTTCCACACCCTGCACACGGCTTCGCTGGCCGCTCCCCCGCTGCGCGCCGGGCTGACCGAGGACGCCGCCCGCAAGGCGGCCCGGCGGCTGCGGTCGCTGCTGGGCACGGAGGCGCTGTGCCTCACCGACCGGGAGTCGGTGCTGGCCTGGGACGGTCCGGGCGCCGACCACCATCAGCGGCGGGCGATGGCCCGGGTGGCGGTGATGCTGGCGTCGGGACGCAGCCAGAGCGTGCGGACCGAGTGCCAGCGGCCCGACTGTCCGCTGAAGTGGGCGGTGGTGGCCCCGCTCACCGGCGAGGACGGGGTGCTGGGCGCGCTGGTGGCGTACGGCTCGCGCGAGTCGGCGGTGCTGGTGCGGGCCGCGACGGAGGTCGCCCGGTGGGTGTCCGTGCAGTTGGAGCTGTCCGAGCTGGACCGGTCGCGGACCCGGCTGATGGAGGCGGAGATCAAGGCGCTGCGGGCGCAGATCTCCCCGCATTTCATCTTCAACTCCCTGGCCGCGATCGCCTCGTTCGTCCGGACGGATCCGGAGCGGGCCCGGGAGCTGCTGCTGGAGTTCGCGGACTTCACCCGGTACTCCTTCCGGCGGCACGGTGATTTCACCACGCTGGCCGACGAGTTGCGCTCCGTGCAGCAGTATCTGGCGCTGGCCGGTGCCCGGTTCGGTGACCGGCTGAAGGTGACCCTGCAGGTGGCGCCGGAGGTGCTGCCGGTGGCGCTGCCCTTCCTGTGCCTGCAGCCGCTGGTGGAGAACGCCGTGAAGCACGGGCTGGAGGACTCCACCGAGGAGTGCCGGATCACGATCACGGCGCGGGACGCGGGCGCGGAGGCGGTGATCACGGTGGAGGACAACGGGGTCGGGATGGATCCGGCGCTGCTGCGCCGGATCCTGGCCGGGGAGCACGGCGGTTCCTCCGGGATCGGGCTGCCGAATGTCGACGAGCGGATCCGGCAGGTGTACGGGGACGCGTACGGTCCGGTGATGGAGACGGGGGTCGGAGCCGGCATGAAGGTCACCCTGCGCATTCCCAAGTACCGTGTGGGTGTGCACAGTTCACCGTCAGGACACCAGCCTCCGCGGCTCTGAGGGCCCGCCGGCGTGGCATCCTGTGACCGGCGCGACGTGACCGGAGGGAATCGCCGACGTGCGGGTCGGGCGAGAGCAGCAGCGTGACGAGTTACGGGAATGGGTGCGCGGGGGTGCGCAGGGCCGCGGAGGCCTGCTGATCGTGGAGGGCGAGCCCGGCGCAGGCCGCACCGACTTCGTGCGCGGCGCCCTGAGCGGGGCGGCGGCGCTCGGCTGCCGGGTGCGGTACGCGGCGGCCGACGCCCTCGGTGCGGAGCTGCCGCTGCGCGCCGCGCTGGACTGCCTGCACCCCGGGGGCCCGGACCGGGCGGCCGCCGTCGCGCTGCTGCGGGAGGCCGAGGAGGCGGCGCGGCCGGGCGGTGCGCTGCTGGCCGCCATGGACCTGCTGACGGCCCGGGTCCAGGAGTGGTGCGCGCGGCGGCCGCTGCTGCTGGTGCTGGACGACGCGCACTGGGCGGACCCGGCCAGCCTGCTGCTGTGGCAGCGCCTGGCGGGCTGGGCGGTGGCGGGCCGGCTGCCGCTGCTGCTGGTGGTGACCCGACGGCCGCTGCCGGGACGGCCCGAGCTGGAGCCGCTGTGCGCGACGCCGGGCGGGCGCACGCTCCGGCTGGAGCCGCTGTCCACGGCGGAGACGGACGAGCTGGTCCGGGACCTGCTGGGGGCGGATCCGGGCCCCCGGCTCCGGGAGGCGGCCCGGCAGTCGGGCGGCAATCCGCGCCTGCTGCGGGATCTGCTAGCGCAGTGGTCCGGGCTCCTGCGGGTCGAGGGCGGCCGGGCGGAACTGCTGGTCCCGGAAGAGGAGTTGCCGCCACCGCCCGCCTCCGTGACGCGGGGACTGGCCTGGCTGTCGGGGCCCGCGCGCACCGCCTTGCGGCACGCGGCGCTGCTCGGTCCGGCCTTCACCGTCCGCGAGCTGGCCCTCGTACGGGGCAGGCCCGTCCGGGAGTTGCTCACGGAACTGGCGGAGCCCCTGTCGGCCGGACTGCTGGCGGACGCCACCGGCGGCCGGCTGCGCTTCCGCCACCCGGCCCTGCGGCCGGCGCTGTACGCCGAGACCCCCGAGGCCCTGCGCGCGGCCCTGCACCAGGACGCCGCCCAGGCCTTCGCCGAGGCGGGACTGCCCGCGGCCCGGACCGCCGAACAGCTGCTCGACGGCGGCCTGCTGACGCCCTGGGCGGTGCGCTGGCTGGCGGACTCGGCCCCGGCGCTGATCGCGGGCGCCCCGGGCACGGCGGCCGAGCTGCTGGAGCGGGCCATCGCGCAGGGCGACCCGCGGGACCGGGAGACCCGGGAGGCACTGCAGGAGCGCCTCGCGGACGCCGCGCTGCTGCTGCGCCGCCCCGAGTCGGTGGAGCTGCTGGCCGCCCTGCGGGCCCGCACCACCGACCCCGTCCGGCGGGCCTCGGTCGACTTCAAGCTGGTCTCCGCCCTGATGATCCAGGGCGATATGGCCCGCTCCCTGGCGGTGACCGAGCGGGCGCTGGCGGTGGAGTTCCCGTCCGTCGCCCTGCGGCTGCGCCTGGAGGCCTGCCGGGTACTGGCCCTGGCCGATCTGCACCGGGCGGCCGAGGCCCACGCGCTGGCGGGGCCGGTGGTGGCGGCCGCGCGGCGGCTGCGCGATCCGCTGTGCGGGGCGGAGGCCCACCACGCGGCGTCGTACGCGCTGTTCCACCTGGGGCGCGGCCGGGCCTCGCTGCGGCACGTCGCGGAGGGGATCGGGTGGGCTCGGCGGAGCCCGGAGGCCGACGACATGCGGTTGCTGCTGCTGGCGAACCAGGCGGAGGGGCACATGCGCTTCGACGAGCCGGCGGTCGTGGCCGCCGCGCTGGAGGAGGCGCGCGAGCTGGCTGCGGCGACCCGTTCGACCGGGCGGCTGGTGGTGACGGAGGCCCGGCTCGCCGAGTTCCACTACCGGCTCGGCGACTGGGACGGGGCCCTGGCCGGAGTGGCGCGGGCGGGCCGGCTGCCCGTCTCGGACGGCTGGCTGCCGGTGGTGGTGCACGGGCTGCGGGCGCTGGTGCTGGGCCACCGGGACGAGCGGGAGGCGGCGCGGGCCGAGCTCGCGGACCTGCCCGCGGACGCCTTCGCCACGCCCACGGCCCGCCGCTACGCCTCCCACGTACTGCTCGCGCGGGCGCTGCTGGCCGAGCGGGACGGACAGCCGGCCGGCGCGCTGGGCGCGCTGCTGCCCGCGCTGGCGGAGGGTGTGGAGGAGGAGGCGGTGTACGAGCGCCCCTGGGTGCTGTCGGAGATCGTCCGGCTGGCGCTGGAGTGCGGGGAGAGCGCCACGGCCCGGGCGGCGGTGGAGTGCTGCGCGCGCTCGGCGCGGGCGCTGGCCGAGTATCCGGGGCCGGCCCTGGCCCTGCTGCGCTGCCGGGGCCTGTTCGCGCAGGATCCGGAGCTGCTGGAGCAGGCGGTGGCGCGCGGTGAGCGCGGCGGATGGCCGCTGGTGCTGGGCCAGACCCTGGAGGACCTCGCGGTGGCGCGGGCCTGGCACGGGGATCTGGCGGGGGCGCGGTCGGCGCTGACGCGTGCGGTGGCGGTGTACGAGGGTCCGGGCGCCCGGTGGGACATCGCCCGGGCCGATGCCCGGCTGCGGAGTCTGGGGGTGCGCCGGGGCAGCCGGTCGGCGCGGCGCAGACCGGCGAGCGGCTGGGAGGCGCTGACCCCGGCCGAGCTGAAGGTGGCGCTGCTGGTGGCGCAGGGCCGGTCGAATCCGGAGATCGCGAGCGTGCTGTTCCTCTCGCCGAGGACGGTGCAGACGCACGTGTCGCACATCCTGGCCAAGCTGCAGGTCCGTTCGCGGGCGGCGGTGGCGGCTCAGGCGGCGGGGCGGCCACCGGGTGCGAGTGGCACGCCGGGCACGCCGGGTCCGTAGCCGGGCATGGCGGCGCGCAGGGCCCGTAAGGCGTAGTGGGTACGGGACTTCACGGTGCCGGCGGGCACCCCGAGCTCCGCGGCGGCCTCGCAGACGGAGGCGCCTCGGTAGTAGATCTGCACGAGCACGGCGCGGTGCTCGGGGCTCAGCAGTCGCAGGGCCCGTCGGACGTCGAGGGTGGCGACGGCCTGTTCGGTGTGGTCGTCGGCGGCCGGGGAGAGGTCGAGGGCGTCGGGCCCGACCTCGGCGGGCCGCACCAGGCGGGCCCTCCGGGCGTCGATGGCGAGGCGCCGGGCGACGGTGTAGAGCCAGGGCCGCATGGAGGCGTGGCCGCTCTCCAGGGCCTCGGGGTGGGTCCAGGCCCGGAAGAGTGTCTCCTGCAGGAGGTCCTCGGCGCGCTGGCGGTCGCCGAAGGTGAGGCCGAGGAGGAATCCGTAGAGGGCCTTGCCGTGCTGGCTGTGCAGCCGGGCGAGGGCGTGCGGGTCGGTTCTGGTCACGGGGTGCCCCTTCCAGGTCGGGTCACCTCAGCGTGACGGCCCGATGCCCCGGAGTTATCCGCCGCTTGGCGTATCCGGGCGCCCCCTGCGCCGAACGGTCGCCCGGCGCGCCGAACGGTCGCTCCGTCTTCCCGGGGCTCCGCCCCCAGCAGTGATTCCGGGCCCGCGGCCGGGTACGACCGTGGCCCCGGCCGTCCGCGAGGGGACGGCCGGGGCCACGGGACGGAAGGAACTAGCTCCAGCTGGCGTGCAGCGGCTTGCCCTCGGCGTAACCGGCGGCGGACTGGATGCCGACCACGGCCTTCTCCTCGAACTCCGCGAGGGAGCCGGCACCGGCGTAGGTGCACGAGGAGCGGACGCCCGCGATGATCGAGTCGATCAGGTCCTCGACGCCCGGGCGGGCCGGGTCGAGGAACATGCGCGAGGTGGAGATGCCCTCCTCGAACAGGCCCTTGCGGGCCCGGTCGTAGGCCGACTCCTCGCTCGTGCGGTTCTGCACCGCGCGGGCGGAGGCCATGCCGAAGGACTCCTTGTAGAGGCGGCCGT
The DNA here is from genome assembly GCF_042894785.1 of Streptomyces sp. NPDC001502. Taxonomy (NCBI): domain Bacteria; kingdom Bacillati; phylum Actinomycetota; class Actinomycetes; order Kitasatosporales; family Streptomycetaceae; genus Streptomyces; species Streptomyces sp. NPDC001502. The sequence continues at coordinate 188,751 of NZ_JBIAVW010000012.1, read as the reverse complement.
CGGCGGACTGCTGGAGGTCGCCCGGGGACTCGTACGTACCGGCGAACCAGGAGCCGATCATCACGTTGGACGCGCCGGCGGCCAGCGCCATCGCCACGTCACGCGGGTGACGGACGCCGCCGTCGGCCCACACGTGCTTGCCGTACTTCTTCGCCTCGGCCGCGCACTCCAGCACCGCGGAGAACTGCGGGCGGCCCACGCCGGTCATCATGCGGGTGGTGCACATGGCGCCGGGGCCCACACCGACCTTGATGATGTCCGCGCCGGCGTCGATGAGGTCCTTGACGCCCTCGGCGGCGACGATGTTGCCCGCCACGATCGGGACCTGCGGGTCCAGGGCGCGGATGGCCTTGATCGCGCTGATCATCGACTCCTGGTGGCCGTGCGCCGTGTCGATGACGAGCGTGTCGACGCCCGCGTCGAGCAGCTGCTTGGCCTTGGCCACGAAGTCGCCGTTGACGCCGACGGCGGCCGCGATGCGCAGCTTGCCGTTCGCGTCGGTGGCCGGGGTGTAGAGCGTCGCGCGCAGGGCGCCCTTGCGGGTGAGGATGCCGACGAGCTTGCCGTCCTTGTCGACGGCCGGGGCCAGCTTGCGGTGGCCGGCGTCGAGCTGGTTGAAGGCCTCGCGGGCGTCCATGTCGGCGTCGATGAGCAGCAGCTCCTTCGACATGACCTCGGAGAGCTGGGTGAAGCGGTCGACACCGGTCAGGTCGTGGTCGGTGACGACGCCGACCGGGCGGCCCTCGGCGTCGACGACGACTCCGGCGCTGTGGGCGCGCTTGGGCAGCAGGGACAGCGCGTCGGCGACCGTCTGGGTGGGCGCCAGCGTGATCGGGGTGTCGAGCACGAGGTGGCGGGTCTTCACCCAGGAGATGACGTCGGTGACGATCTCGATCGGGATGTCCTGCGGGATGACGACGATTCCGCCGCGCCGGGCGACCGTCTCGGCCATCCGGCGGCCCGCGATGGCGGTCATGTTGGCCACGACGAGGGGAATGGTGGTGCCGGTTCCGTCGGGCGAGGACAGGTCGACACCCTGACGGGAACCGACCGCGGAGCGGCTCGGCACCATGAACACATCGTCGTACGTCAGGTCGTACGGCGGCTTCAGGTCATTGAGGAAACGCACGTGCTGAACATCCCAGTCGATCGAAGGATCCGTCTACGCCCCGGCAGGACAGCCGAGGAAACGCACGTACTTCATTCTCCCACGACCTGGCGTTCACGCCGCCCGGGCTGATCGTCCAGGACGGACCGGGCCGGATGGTCGTTTCCTACGGGACCTTGGTCCCGGCGGGCCGGGTCCGGCAGTGGACCGGGCCGCGCCGCCGGGCCAGCGGGAGCACCGATCCGCCGTGCCGGACGGCCGTGAACTCGGCGGCTATGGCCAGCGCGGTCTCCTCCGGGGTGGCGCCGCCGAGGTCGAGTCCGATGGGTGAGTGCAGGCGGGCCAGGTCGGAGTCCGTGACGCCCTGGGCCCGCAACCGTCTCTCGCGTTCGGTGTGGGTGCGCCGCGATCCCATGGCCCCCACGTAGCCCAGGGGCAGCCGCAGGGCCAGTTCCAGCAGCGGTATGTCGAATTTGGCGTCGTGGGTGAGGACGCAGACCGCGGTACGGGAGTCCAGGCGGCCCGCGTCCCATTCGGCGGCCAGGTGCCGGTGCGGCCAGTCGACGACGACCTCGTCGGCGTCGGGGAAGCGGGCCCGGGTCGTGAAGACGGGCCGGGCGTCGCACACGGTGACCCGGTGGCCGAGGAAGGCGCCGATCCGGGCGAGGGCCGCGGCGAAGTCGATGGCCCCGTAGACGAGCAGCCGGGGCGGCTCGGCGGCCGATTCGACGAGGAGGGTCAGGGGCTCCCCGCAGAGCCCGCCGGCCGTGCCGAGCTCGGCGGTGCCGGTGCGCCCGGCCAGCAGCAGCGCCCGTACCTGCCGGGCGGCGGCCCGGTCCAGGTCGGGGCCGCCTGCGAGGCCGCCCTCGTAGGTGCCGTCGGCGTGCACGGCGAGGGCCCGGCCCAGCTGGGGCGGCGGTCCGGAGACCACCCGGGCGAGTGCGGCCCGGGTGCCCCCGGCGGCGGCGTCGAGCACCGAGCCGAGGACGGGCCGGACCGGGTCGAGCCCGCGGACCGGGGTGACCAGGACGTCGAGGACTCCGCCGCAGGTCAGGCCCACCGCGAAGGCGTCGTCGTCGCTGTAGCCGAAGCGGTGCAGGCCGCCTTCGCCGGAGGCGATGGCGTCCAGGCACAGCTCGTGCACGGCGGATTCCACGCAGCCTCCGGAGATGGAGCCGAGCGCGGCGCCCTTGTCGTCGACGGCGAGGGAGGCGCCGGGGCCGCGGGGAGCGCTCCCACTGACGGCGACGACGGTGGCGAGTGCGAACTCCCGCTGCGCGGCGCACCACGCGCGTAGCTCGTCGGCTATGTCGAGCATCAGCGGATGTACTCGCGGCGCGGGATCTGTCCGGGCAGGTGCGGGCGCGGCGGCAGGACGGCCGGGGTCGCCGGCCGGGCTGTGGCCGCTCTGGGCGGTGCGGCGGTCGCGGCGGCCGACCGGGTGGGTCCGGGGTATCCGTCGGGTATCGGCGGGCGGGCGCCGAGCAGTTTCGCGGCGTGGGCCACGCTGGCGAGGGTGGCGTGGTGGTGCCAGCCCCGGAAGGAGCGGCCCTCGAAGTCCCGGATGCCCACGGGTTCGCAGGTCTCGGCGAAGTCGAGGGAGACGCGGTCGGTGAGCTTGGCGAGCAGGAAGAGCTGGGCGAGCGGCCGGTCTCCGATGTTGGTGATCCAGAACTCGGAGGGCAGCAGGGCGGTTTCGGTCCAGGCTCCGACCAGCAGCAGCGGGGTGGGCGGCGCGGGCACGGGGCGGTCCTCGCAGGGGGTGGCGAAGATCGAGGCCGAGGTCAGCAGGGTCACCGCGCCTTCGGCACGGCCGTGCCGGGTCCATTCGACGACGCGGCGCTGGGAGCGCAGGGAGTCGATGAGCTCGCGGGCGGGGGCGGTGTGCGGACCGGGCTTGTACCGGCCGGCGCCGCCGAAGGAGACGGGCAGTGAGCCGTCGACCTTGAAGACGAAGGGGATGTCCTGGAGGGTGAAGGACTCGATGCTCTGGGGGAGGTCGCAGTTGGCGACCTCCATCACCACGGGCCGGCGCTGGAGTTGCCAGCTGGCGGCCATCCGCTGGACGGCGTGTACGGCGTCCTGGGCGGGGGTGAGGGAGCGGGCCGTGTCGGGGATGCCGGCCCGGCGGCGGCGCAGGAGTTCGCTGGTCCAGGGCCCGGGGAGGGTGAGGGTCCATTCGACCGGGAAGCTGGCCTCGCTGGAGGCGAGCCAGATCCCGCTCGCCTGCTGACAGTTGGCGGTGCGGCCGAGCTGGGGGACGAACTGCCGGCCGACGCCGACGGAACGGTCCCCCGCCTTCTCTATGACCATGGGCTGGAGCACCCAGGCCAGGGGGCGCTGTGCGGTGCGTTCGAGGTGCTGGGCGAGGGAGCGGCGGACCGGGGTCCAGTCCCAGGGGGACTTGCTGATGAACTGCTGGAGGCTCTGCTCGACGGAACTGGCCCCTGTTCCGGCGATGTTACGAATTGTTTTCTTCCCGGTGGTCCGCACCAGACCGTTCAGATAAACGCGGGCCCAGTTTCGCTGGTCCCGCCGGGGTAATGATTCGAAGAGAAGAGAGATCAGGACGTCGATCAATTCGGAGATTTCCGTCGTGGAATCCTCCGGCAGGACTACGCGAGCCATCTGGGCCTCCCCCGCGACCAGCTAGATCCAATACCCTACTTGACCGTGCAGAACGGCCGTAGGCCCCGGCGGCTACTTCCTGAGGTCGCTGGCAGATTCGAGCCGCTCTTCCTCTACCACGAGGGGGATGGGGATCTGGTTCGCCGCATAGTAGATCGCGATCAGGAAGTGGGCGACAAGTGTGAGTGGTGCGGAGTAGAAGGCCAGTAGGACAGTGAGGGGGTAGGCGATGGCCCCGAGGCCGAAGCGCACCCGAGTGGCGCGTGCGCCCTCCTTGTCCACCTCCTCGTGGAAGAGGTGGCCGACCCGGGTGACGTACCACCAGAAGGCCAGGAACGCCAGGGCGTAGGCCACGGTGACGCCGCTGTAGAGGACGGCGGCGGCGTTGGCGGATCCGCCTTCCTCCATGAGGTGCTCGGCGAGGACATTGGTGGTGTAGGGGACCACCGATACCACCATCAGCACCAGGAGATTCAGGAACAACAGGGGGCGGTCCACCCTCCTGAGATGACTGAAGATGGTGTGGTGGTTCACCCACATCACGCCGATGATGAGGAAACTCACGACGTAGGCGGCGTAATGGGGCCACTGTTCCCGGACTCCATGCCAGAAGTCCGAGCCGGTTTCTTCCGGAACCTTCAATTCCAGAACGAGGATCGTGATGATGACGGCGAATACACCGTCACTGAATGCCTCGATCCGTCCGGTTTCGCTTTCCATTGCCTCCCCTTTGCCACTTCTTGCATATAAGCGGCCCGCGCGCACGCGCTATGCCACACATACGGGGAGGGCGCTGCGGCGCCCTCCCCGCACACGCTACCCAGATTCCGGCCGTCAGCTGCCGAATCCGGCTGTCTGGCGCCAGATTCGGCCATCGCGGACGACAAGTGTCCCGAACGCGTGCTCCGGTTCACCGTTCAGGTTCATGATCGCCCGGTAGAAGATGGTGTCTTCGGTCTCGATGTACTCCTGGAGTTCCACGAGCGAGGGCTTCACCGTGAGATAGCCGGTGAACGTCTCGCGAACGGCTTCGATCCCCACCGAGGCCCCTTCGAAGCGCAGCAGCACGGCGTCGTCGGTGTAGTTCTTCATCACCGCCTCGATGTCCAGGGCGGCCAGCGCCTCCATCTGGCGGACGAACACCGGGTGCAGTTTGGAGATGTCGTACTTGGCCATGTCGACTCCGTTTCAGCTGGGAGAGGTGCCCACGATGGGTGCCGTTTCGGGTGTTGTCGCAGGTGAGGCGCAGGACTGGGCGCTGCCGGCGAAGGGCAGCCGGACGACCATCCGGGTCTCACCGGGACGCGAGCGGGCGGTGATCGACCCGTGGTGGCGCTGGGTCACGATGCGGTAGCTGAGGTGCAGCCCCAGTCCCGTGCCCTTGCCCACGTCCTTGGTGGTGTAGAAGGGTTCGAAGATCCGCGGCAGGGATTCGGCCGGGATGCCGCGGCCGGTGTCGGCGATCTCGACGACCATGCAGACGCCTTCGGCGCGGGCGCGCAGGGTCAGTACGCCGGCGCCCTCCATGGCCTCGGCGGCGTTGTCGACCAGGTTGGTCCACACCTGATTCAACTCGCTGGGATAGCCCGTCAGTTCGGGCAGGTCGGGTTCGTACTCACGCACGATGCTGATGCCGGCGAGCTTGGCACGCAGGACGACCAGCGTGTTCTCCAGTCCGTCGGTCACCGGGAAGCGCTGTTCGGGCGCCCGGTCGAGGTTGGCGTAATCCCGGGTGGCGGAGACGAGCTGGGAGATCCTGGGACCCGCTGCCCGGAGCTCCGCCGCGAGCGAGCGGATCTCCAGCAGCGCCGCCAGGTGGTCCAGGGCCGGGGCGAGGGCCGGCTCCCCCACGCCCTCCAGCCGCTCCAGCAGCCAGCCCAGCTCCAGTCCGAGGTCCGCGACCCCGGATCCGAGCAGGCCGGGCCGTTCGGTGCCCGCCTCCTCGGCCCAGTCGGCGATCTCCTCCTCGGCGTCGGCCTGGGCGAACGGGTCGCTCGTCACTGGCGGCGGCAGCTTGTCCAGTTCGTCGGCCAGCCGGTCCAGGAGCGCGCGCTCCGCGCCCGAGGCGGCCGCGCCCCAGGCCTGGGCGGTACGGGTGAGCCGGTCCAGGGCGGGGGCCAGTTCCTGCGCGGCCCGGGCCACGGCGGCCGCCGGGTTGTTCAGCTCGTGGGCGAGCCCGGCCGCCAGGGTGCCGAGTGCCTCCACGGTGGCCCGCTTGCGGGCCTGCACCTCGGAGGACTTGATGCGCCAGGCCAGTACGGGGATCAGGACGGCGGCCACCCCGTGGCAGCGGGTCAGCATCTCGAAGAAGACCGGCTTCGGGTAGGCCACCACCGTGGTCGACGGGCCGCTGGCGGCCGCGGTGGCCACGTAGGAGCCCTCGGTCAGCAGGGGCAGTTCGCCGGTGAACCGGTGGGCGGCCGACGGCTTGCCGTCGTGCTCCTCCGCGGCGGCGCTCTCCTCCTCGGTGGAGTGCCGGGTGAGCACCTCCTCCCGGCCGTCGACGACCTTGGTGACGACCAGGCCGCCCGAGAGCAGGACGTGGAAGCCGGTGGCCTCCTCGCCGTCCCGGAAGAGGACGTCGCCGTCGGCCAGGATCCGGGGCTCGGACACCGAGACCAGCCAGTCCAGCTGCTCCTCGGTGATCCCGGCGAAGATCTCCAGCTCGCGCAGGGCCGACCGCAGCTCCGGGCCCTTCATGTCCGCCGTGTTCACGCCGCACTCCCCTCGGCCCGGGTACGGGCGGCCAGTCGCAGGGTGGCGAGCAGGGCCAGCGCGCACACGCCGGCCACGGCGGCCATGAAGCCGACCGACGTGCGGTGCAGCCCGTGGATGTTGGTGAGCATCCCGGCGAGGACCGCCGGCACGCTCATCGCGAGGTACGCGAAAACGTATACGGCGGCGGTCAGTTCACCGCGGTGCGCCGGCTGGGCGAGCGTGCTCAGGGCGCGGAAGGAGCCGAGGAACGCGGCGCCCCAGCCGCTGCCGAGGACGGCCGTGGCCACGAGGAACACGGCGGCCGAGCGGATCCCCAGTGCGACCAGCACCAGGCCGAGTCCGGCGAGGAGGCCGAACAGGCCGAGCACGGCGGTGCGCAGCGCCTCGGTGCGGCCGAGCATCAGCTGGGCGGCGGTGGCGGCGCCCGCGAGCAGGGCGACCGTGGCCCCGCCGACCAGGTAGTTGGTGGACTCCAGCAGCGACAGCGCCAGGTGCGGGCCGAGGGAGAGGTAGAAGCCGCCCACCGACCAGACCGCGACGATGGTCAGGACGAGGACGGAGAAGCGGCCGCGGGCGTCCGCCGGTACGCGGATCCGGTGCGGGACCACCCGGAAGCGGCCGCCGGCGCCCGGTGCGCTCTCCCGCATCCGGACCACCCCCACCAGGGTCACGGCGAAGGCCCCGACCAGCAGCAGGTAGCTCAGCACGGTCGGGGCGGGCGCGAACTGGACGAGGAGTCCGGCCCCGATCCCGCCGAGCCCGATGCCCACGGTGGGCCCGGCGCTGTTGACCTGGGCGCCGAGCGCGGGCCTGGAGGCGGGGCTGAGTTCCAGCAGGGCCGCGCCCATCGCCCCGGTGGCCAGGCCCACGGCGAGCCCCTGGACGGCGCGGGCGGCCAGCAGCAGCCCGAGACCCTGGGCCCCGGCGAACAGGGCCATCGAGACCATGGCCAGGATCAGTGCGCCGCCCAGCACCGGGCGCCGGCCCAGGGTGTCGGAGAGGGAGCCGAACAGCAGGAGCCCGGCGAGCACGGTGACCGCGTACAGGGCGAAGACCACCGTGATCGTGCCGGAGGAGAGCCCCCACCGCTGCTGGTAGAGCACGTAGAGGGCGGAGGGCACGGAGGAGGAGAGCATCAGCAGGACGAGAACCGCTCCCACCACCCAGAAGCCGGAGCCTCTGGGCGCACTGGCCGCGTGGGCGGCTGGGTGCACGGTTACCCCCGTGGTCGTCTCGGATGTGTCGGCCACTGCGTCACTCAACTCCCCCGTGATGGGGCCCGTGCCGGGCCCCGTGGTGTGCCCGTCTCGGGCTATCGGTCGAGAGCCTGCTCGGCCCTCTGCAAGGCTCGGGCCGTGAGAACGCCCACGAGATGACCGAGGTACTCGGCCGAGGTGCCGCGCCCGGGGACGAAGAGCTCCCTGGGTTCGGCGCGGAAGGCCGCGAGCACGGCCTCCGTGCCGTACGGGCCCCCGCGCAGCCGGTCCTCGACCCCGCGCAGCCGCAAGGGCCGGGAGGTGGCCCCGGTGACGGCGATGCGCGGCCCGCCGGGTGTGATCCGTACGGCGGTGGCGCACACCGGGTAGCGGGTGGCGCGGTCGGCGGTCTTCTCGAAGGCCGCGGCCGGGCCTGCGGCCGGCACCAGCAGCGCGGTGAGGACGGTACCGGTCGGCGCGCTGCCGGCGGCGAACTCCTCGGCCGCCAGGGTGGACCGCCCGCCGGGGCCGGTCAGTTCGACCACGGCGTCGGCGGCCATGGCGGCGACCGGCAGGTCGGTGGCCCGCCCGGTGGCGGCGAGGTTGCCGCCGACCGTGCCGAGGTTGCGGACCTGGGGGTCGCCGTTGGCGCGGGCCGCGGCGGCCAGTTCCGGGGCCTCGGCGAGCACCAGCGGGTCGGCGGCGAGCTCGGCGAGCGTGGTGAGGGCTCCGATCCGCAGCCGGGTGCCGTCGGGAGTGCGCGTGACGCCGCGCAGCTCCTCCAGCCGCCGGATGTCGACCAGGAGCGCGGCCCGGTCGGCTCCCGCGCGCAGGTCGGGCAGCAGGCTCTGGCCTCCGGCCAGGATCCGGGCGCCGCGCGTCCCGGACAGCAGGGTGAGAGCCTCGTCGAGGCGGGCGGGCCGGACGTAGTCGAACTCGGTGAGGATCACTGGGCTTCCCCTCTCAGGCGGCGCCAGACCTTCTCGGGGGTGAGGGGCATGTCGATGTGCTGGACGCCCAGGTCGGACAGGGCGTCGACGACGGCGTTGACGACGGCCGCGGCGGGCGGGACGGTGGCGATCTCGCCGGCGCCCTTGGCGCCGAGCGGGTTGTGCGGGCTGGGCGTGACGGTCTTGTCGAGCGTGAAGAACGGCACGTCGGCGGCGCGCGGCAGGGCGTACGTGGTCAGGTCGGAGCTGATGAGCAGGCCCTGTTCGTCGTAGACGGCGGCCTCCATCAGCGCCTGGCCGAGGCCGTGCGTGATGCTGCCCTCGATCTGGCCGAGGACGATCTTGGGGTTGCCGATGTGGCCGGCGTCGTCGACGGCGGTGTAGGACACCACCTCGGTCTCGCCGGTCAGTTCGTCGACCTCGACGACCGCGACGTGTGTGCCGAAGGGGTAGTTGAAGTCCGGCGGGTCGAAGTGGGTGGTCTCGTCGAGGGCGGGTTCGATCTCCGCGGGCAGCCCCCAGCCGTACCACATGGACATCGCCAGCTCGGCGAAGGTCTTGGTGTTCTGCTCGTTGCCCTCTTCGTAGACGCGGCCGCCCTCGTAGACGACCTTGTCCTCGGGGACCCCGAGGAAGACGGCGCCGGCCCGGATCAGCTTGCTCTTGATCTTGCGGGCGGTGAGGGCGACGGCGGGCGCGGCCATGCTGTAGGAGCGGGAACCGTAGGTGCCCTGCCCGTAGGGGGCCTTCTGCGTGTCGCCTTCCAGGACCTGGACGGTGTCCGGGTCGATGCCGAGCTCGTCGGCGGCGACCTGGGCGAAGACCGTGCCGTGGCTCTGGCCGGTGGAGGCGGACCCCACGATGACGGTGACCTCGCCGGTCGGGTGAACGCGGATGTTCGCGCTCTCCCAGGTGCCGCCGAGCATGCCCTCCTGGGACATCCGGGTGGAGGGGCCGACCCCGCAGATCGCGACGTAGGTGGCGAGGCCGACGCCGAGCCGCTTGCCGCGGGTGCGGGCCTCGGCCTTGCGGGCGGGCATGTCGGCGTAGCCGGACAGCTCGATGGCCTTGTCGAAGTTCAGCTGGTAGTTCCCGGAGTCGTAGGTCCAGCCGAGGCCGTTGTCGTACGGGAACTTCTCCTTCGGCACCAGGTTCCTGCGGCGGACGGCCGCCGGGTCCATGCCGATCTCGGAGGCGTACCGGTCGACGAGGCGCTCCATGAGGAAGGCGGCCTCGGCGCGTCCGCTGCCGCGCTGGGCGCCGAGCGAGACGGTGTTGGTGAAGGCGGCGTAGACCTCGCAGAAGGCGGCGTCGATGTCGTACATGCCGCTGATGGAGCGGCCCATCAGGGCGGTGGCGACACCGGGGCCGATGGTGGAGGGGTACGCGCCGAGGTTGGCGTAGCTGGTGCAGCGCACGGCGGTGATCCGGCCGTCGCGGGTGCCGGCGAGCGTCACGTGCTGGCGGTGGTCGCGGCCCTGGACGGTGGAGTTCATCAGCCCGGTGCGGGTGTCCACCCACTTCACGGGCCGGCCGAGCGCCTTGGACAGCAGCAGCACGAGCGGCATGTCGGGGTACAGGTACCCCTTGGTGCCGAAGCTGCCGCCGACGGTCGGGGCGATCACCCGGAGCTTGTTGAAGGGGATGCCGAGGACCAGCGCCGAGAGCAGGAAGCGGTGGTTGTGCGGGCCCTGGGTGGTGGCGTAGAGCGTGTACTCGCCGGTGGCCGCGTTGTAGTCGCCGACGGCGCCGCGCGGCTCGATGGGGCTGTTGATGGTGCGCTGGTTGACCAGGTCGAGCTCGACGGTGACCTCGGCCTCGGCGATGGCCGCGTCGGTGCGGTCCTTGTCGCCGCAGGTCCAGTACGCGTTCAGGTTGCCCGGGACGGCCTCGTGCAGCTGCGGCGCGCCTTCGGCGAGCGCCTCGTCGGCGCGGGTGACCACGGGCAGCGGCTCGTACTCGACGGCGATGGCGGCGAGCGCCGCGGTGGCCTGGCGCGGGGTCTCGGCGACGACCACGGCGATGGGGTCGCCCACGTGCCGCACGGTGTCGCCGGTGAGGACCGGGCGGGCGCCGGGAAGTCCGTAGGGGTGGGGCGGGAAGTGGCTCTCGACGCCGCCGGGGATCCAGATGCAGGGCAGCGGCATGACGTCGGTGAAGTCGGCGGCCGTGGCCACCTTGAGCACGCCGGGCAGCTGTTCGGCGGCCTTGGTCTCGATGGAGAGGATCTTCGCGTGCGCCACCGGGCTGCCCAGGATGGCCATGTGGGCGGTGCCCGGCAGGTCGATGTCCGCCACGTACGTGGCCTCGCCGCGCAGCAGCTGTGGATCCTCGCGGCTGTCCAGCGGCTGTCCGAGGACGCCGTTCCCCGTGGCCGGGGCCTCCCCCGTCACTGCGGTCATGTCCCTCACACCTCCTGTCCGGCAGCGGTGGACGCGGCGACGGCGGCGGGCTCGGAAACACCGGTGGGCGCCTCGGCGCGGGCGGCCGCGCAGGCGCGCTGCACGCCCCGTACGACGCTGTGGTAGCCGGTGCAGCGGCAGAGGTTGCCGGTGAGCCACTCGCGGATCTCGGGTTCGGTGGGGGCCTCGCCGTCGGCGGTGGAGTCGACGAGTTCGCCGAGGGCCATGACCATGCCGGGGGTGCAGAAGCCGCACTGGGTGCCGTGCTCCTGGCGCAGGGCTTCCTGGAGGCCCGACAGTTCACCGCCGCGGGTGGTCTCGCCCTCGATGGTGGCCACCTCGCCGCCGGCGGCGGAGACGGTCAGGACCAGGCAGCTCTTGACGGACCTGCCGTCGAGGCGGACGACGCAGGTGCCGCACTGGCCGGTGTCGCAGCCGACCTTGGTGCCGGTCAGCCCGAGGCCGTCGCGGAGCCGTTCCACGAGCAGTTCGTTCGGCGGCGCCGAGAACTGCTCGGGTCTTCCGTTCACATTCAGTGTGATATCCATGCCAGCGCCTGCGCTTCCGTGAGCGGCCGGTTGAAAAGGGGCCCGCCGGGCTGTTGGAGAATTCCTCCGGAGTGCAACGGGCCGGTGTCCACGGGTGCGAATCCCAGATCCGTGATGATTCCCGCGACGATTTCCTTCGCTTTCATGTCGTCGCCCGCGGTGAAATGCGCCAGGCGTTCTCCGGGGGCGGTGCCGGCGACGGCGAGGGTTTCGAAATGCATGGTGTTCAGGGATTTGACGACCTGGGCGTCGGGGTACCACTCGGCGACCAGGTCGCTGGAGCCGCGCCCGCCGAGGTCGGCGGGGGTGCCGGGGCCGCCGAACGCGTTCGTGGCGTCCACCAGCACCTTGTCCTGCACGGCGTACGGCGGGAGCAGCCCGCGGACGCGTTCGAAGGGCACCATCAGCACCAGGAGTTCGGCCCGGTCGGCGGCCTCGGCGGGGTGCGCCGCCGAGGCCGCCCGCCCCAGTTCGGCCACGAGCGGGCCGAGGGTCTGCGGGCCCCGGGCGTTGGCGAGGACGACCTGGTGGCCTGCCGCCACGAGGATCCTGGCCAGGGTCGAGCCGATCCGCCCGGTGCCGATGATGCCTGTCCGCATTGCCGCTCCTCGGGAATGGGTCTCGTTCGCAGGTCTCGTTCGCGGGTCTCGCTCGCGGTCTCGGCCGCGGGTCTCGGCCGCGGGTCTCGGCCGCGGGCCCGTTCGCGGTCCCGGTCGCGCTCTCAGTCCATGCCGATCCAGACCGACTTGGTCTGGGTGTAGCTCTCCAGCGACTCGGGGCCGCACTCGCGGCCGTAGCCGGAGGCCTTGTAGCCGCCGTAGGGCACGGCGGGGTCGTACTGGTTGTAGCAATTGACCCAGACCGTGCCGGCCTTGATCTGCGAGGCGACCCGGTGGGCGCGCCGCAGGTCCTTGGTGTGGACGCCGGCGGCGAGGCCGTACGCGCTGTCGTTGGCGATGCGTACGGCGTCCTCCTCGGTGTCGAAGGGGATGATCGACAGGACCGGGCCGAAGATCTCCTCCTGGGCGATCCGCATGCCGTTGTCGACGCCGGTGAAGATGGTCGGCAGGAAGTACAGGCCCTGACTGGAGGCGCCCTCGGGGGTCCAGCCGATGCCGCCGGTGCGCAGGACCGCGCCTTCCTTCTCGCCGACCTCGATGTACGAGCTGACCTTGTCGAACTGTCCGCGGTGGGCCAGCGGTCCGAAGAGGGTGGCCGGGTCGCGCGGGTCGCCGGGCTTGAGGCCGGCGGCCCGGCGGACCAGGCGTTCGACCATCTCGTCGTGGATGGGGCGCTGCAGCAGCAGCCGGGAGCCGGCGGTGCAGATCTCGCCCTTGTTGTAGTAGATGCCGAAGAAGGCGAGTTCCTCGGCGGCGTCGAGGTCGGCGTCGGCGAAGACGATGTTGGCGGACTTGCCGCCGAGTTCCATCGTCACCTTCTTCAGGGTGCCGGCCGCCTTGCGGATGATCGTCTGGCCGACCGAGGTGGAACCGGTGAAGGCGATCTTGTCGATGTCGGGGTGGCCGGTGAGGGTCTCCCCCAGTTCCACGCCCGGACCGGTGATGACGTTCAGCACCCCGTCGGGGATCTCCGCCTCCTGGAAGAGCTCGGCGATCTTCAGGGCGGTCAGCGGGGTGGCCGGGGAGGGCTTGTGGACCACCGTGTTGCCCGCCGCGAGCGCCGGTGCGATCTTCGTCATCGACAGCAGCAGCGGGAAGTTGAACGGGGTGATGGCGCAGACCACGCCCAGCGGTTCGCGCAGGGTGTAGGCGAGCTGGCCGCCGGCCGGGGCGCGCGAGGAGCCGTCGACGCGGGTCACGGCCCCGGCGTAGTAGTGCATGAGCTGGGCGGCCATGGGGGCATCGACCGTGCTGGAGAACGCGAACGGCTTGCCCATGTCCACGGTCTCCAGCAGGGCGATCTCCTCCAGGTCGCGCTCGATGAGCTCACCGACCCGGTTCAGCCGCAGCGCGCGCTCCTGGGCGGACAGTCTGCTCCAGGGGCCTTCCTCGTACGCCGTGCGGGCGGCGGCGACGGCCGCGTCCGCGTCGGCGGCGGCGGCCTGCGCCACCGGTACGATCTCCTGCCCGTCCACGGGGCTGATGTCCGGTTCGGTACGGCCGTCCTGGGCCGGGACCCAGGCGCCGCCGATGAACAGTTTCCCGGGGTTGGCGAGGGGCTGGCCGCTCAGCTCACGCTTGGTCATGGCTGCCTTCCGGTTTCGGGTGCGGGGGGCGGTACTAGCCCTTCGCGAGCTGCGTCAAGAAGGTCTCGGCGAGGGCCTTGGAGGAGTAGGGGTTCTGGCCGGTCGTCAGCTTGCGGTCGACGACCACGTGCGAGTCCCAGATGGCTTCGGCCTTCTCGTAGCGGGCGCCGAGCCGGGTGAGTTCCACTTCCAGGATCAGCGGGAGCCGGCCGGCCATGTTGGTGACCAGTTCCTCGCTGTGCGAGAAGGCGGTCATCCGGTAGCCCTCGAAGGGCCAGCGGCCTTCGCCGTCGCGCAGGGCGAGCAGCGAGGTGTGGCCGTGGCACACGGTGGCGAGCGGTTTGTCCTGCGCGATGACCCAGCGCAGGACCTGGGCGAGCTCGTCGGACTTGGGCAGGTCACCGATGGCGCCGTGACCGCCGCTGACGTACACCCCGTCGTAGTCCGTGATGTCCTTCTCGGTGAGGGCCTCCAGTGCGATGGGGGCTCTCAGCTGGGGGGTGTTCTCGATGACCCGGACGTATTCGGCGGCGTTGGCCGCGTCCTCGTCCGGCGAACCCTGGGGGCGGACCCACTGGAGGAACTGGGGGTCGATGCTCGTCTGGTCGACCGTCGGCGCCCGGCCTCCGATCGTCGCCACGTCCACGTCGTGGCCGGCCGCTTTGAAGAGCGAGAAGGGCACGACGAATTCCTCGGCCCAGAATCCCGAGGGGTGCTGTTCACCGTCGATCAGATGCAGTGTGGCTTTGGCCGTCATGACGACGAGAATCTTCATGATTCTCTCCTTGTTCTGGATTCGCTGCCGATTCAACACGCCACCCGCAGGGGGCGTATAGGGGGATGACGTCAGGCCCGCGATACTTCGTCACGTGCGTCCAACGCCGAGATGATGGTGCGAAATTCACCGACCAGGGGGTGGTCGGGGTGGGCTTCGGCAAATATGCGTTCCCCGTACAGCGCCGCCATTTCCGGCGAGTAGGGAAGGATTCCGGCCAGTGGCGCCCCGTAGACCGCCTCGGAGCGCCGGCGGGCCGCTTCGCGGTCGATGCCCTCGGGGGCCATGCTCAGTACCAGGGTCCGCCGGCAGGTCAGGCGACCGGCGAGGGCGATGGTCTCCTCGACCCCGGAGAGGTCGATCCGGTCGGCCCGCGCCATGATCATCAGTACGTCGGCGCTCGCCATGGCGGTCACCGACTCGTTGTTGAGCCCGGCGTGGGTGTCGAGCAGCAGCACGTCGAGGGCGTAGTGCGCGGCCAGCCGGTCGAAGCCCTCCGGCAGCAGCCCCACGTCGTAGCCCCCGGCCATGATCTCGCGCAGGGCGGCCGTCCCGGTCCGGGCCGGTACGACGTACAGGCCCCCCTGACCGGAGACGGCACCCGTCTGCTGGGCGGTGGCCTCGATCTCGCAGCGGCCGAGCAGGTAGTCGGTCAGGGAGGGGCCGGGCCCCAGGCGGAACAGCAGGTCCAGGGTGGGTGACTGGATATCGGTGTCGACCACCCCCACCCGGCGCCCCTCGGCCGCGAGGAGCAGCGCGAGGTTCGCCAGTACCGAGGACTTGCCCGTCCCACCGCGGTGCGAGTGCACGACGATGGTGCGGGTCATCTAGGCCACCACCCGGGTGCCGGCACCGTCCGCGCGCGGCCCCCGCGCCGCGCGTGGCCGGTGCAGGGCCAGCATGGTGACGTCGTCGTGCTGTTCGGCGGTGCCGGTGTGCTCGCGCACCGCCAGGTCCATCCGGTCGACCACGTCCTTGCCGCTGACCGGTGGCCCGGCGAGCAGTTCCAGCATGCGGTCGTCGCCGAGGAAGCTGCCGTTCGGGCAGCGGGCCTCGGGGACCCCGTCGGTGAAGGCGAACAGGGTGTCGCCCGGGTCGAGCTGGGCGTAGCCGAGGGTGTAGACGCAGTCGGGCAGGATGCCGACGGCCGGTCCGGTGATGTGGAGGGCGACGGGCGGGCTGCCGTCGGCGGGCAGCAGCAGGGGCGGGTTGTGGCCGCCGTTGATGTAGACGAGGCTGCCGGTGAGCGGGTCGAGCACCCCGAAGAAGAGGGTGGCGAAGTAGCCCTGCCGCAGGTGGTTGCGGGTGAGGTAGCCGTTGGTGGCGGTGACCGCGTTGAGCAGCGGGGTGGCGCCGACGACCGGGATCCGGCGGCTGCCGCCGGCGCGGCCGGCGGCGACCAGGTGCTGCAGGCCGCTGTTCTGCGCGGTGTGCCGCAGCAGGGAGCGGATGAGCGCCATGAACAGCGCGGCTCCGACCCCCTTGTCGCAGACGTCGGCGACGACGAAGGCGAGCCGGCGGCCGCGGGAGATCTCGAAGACGTCGTAGAAGTCTCCGGCGACCTGCCGGGCGGGACGGAACCGCACGTCGATCTCCCAGCCGTCGGGGACGGGCATCGATTCGGGCAGGAAGCCCGCCTGGATCTCCCGGCCGATCTCCAGTTCCTTCTCGTAGCCCATGAGTTCGGCGCGGGCGTCGGCCTCCCGCAGGGTGCGGCCGAGTCCGGCGCGCTCCGAGCAGCTGTGCAGCCGGGCCCCGACGAGGGCGGGCAGGAAGGGCGGTACGAGGTAGTCGTGTCCGATCCGGACGTGCTCCTCCAGGGCGGCGAACTCCGTCACGGTCCAGACGACCACGATGGGGGCCCCGGCCCAGCGGCGCAGTCGGCGTACGGCCATCCGTACCGCCTCCCCGTCGGACTCGGCCGGGGCGAGCAGCACGTCCGCGACGGGCAGCAGTTCCAGCGCGCCTTCGCGCAGCTCCGTCAGGGAGCGGGTGACGAGTGCCGCGTCCATCGTCCGCAGAGCGTCGAGCAGCTCGGGCGGCGGTGGCGGGTACACGTCGAGGATGATCACGGTCGTGGAGGGCATCGGTCCGTCCCCTCAGCCTTCACAGTCAGGGTGCTGATGTTGCGGCCGTCCCTGTGCGCATAGCCGAACTCGTCCACGCTGGTCAGCGCCAGGTGGATGCCGAGGCCGCCGATCCGCCGTTCCTCCGGGGGGACCCCGGGGGCGGGCGGCAGGCGGCCTTCGACGGGGTCGAAGGGGGGTGCGGTGTCCTCGATGACGATCTGCACCCCGCCCGGGCCGGAGCGGCCGCGGACGGTGATCCGTCCGTCGCCGCCCCGGTACCCGTGCATCACGACGTTCGTGGCCAGTTCGTCCACGGCCAGCCGGAGCCGGTAGGTGGCGCCCTTGTCCAGGCGCGCCGTTCCGGCCAGCCGTAGGACGAACGTGGCGATTTCGCCCAGTGCCCCCACCGTTGCGGGCACTTCCAGTACGCAGGACGTCCTCGCCAGTTCGACCATGTCAGTCACGGTGGTCACTCATCGGAGAGAACGATGCTCCGGTCGAGCCCGGCGGTCCGGATGGTCCGGGACACGGGCTCGATGGCACCGACCACCTTGATGGTGACGTCGTTCGCGACCTTCTGCTGGGCGAAGACCAGGGAGCGCAGTCCGGCGCTGGCCATGTAGCCGACGCCGGCCATCCTGATCTCGACGGTCTGGGTGCCGTGGCCGGCGGCCTTCTCGATGGTCCGGTGGAAGTCCGGCGCGGTCTTGGCGTCCAGCTCGCCCGTCAGTTCGATCACGGTGGTGTCGCCCTCGATGCTCAGGGACACGGAAAGCGGCATGTCAGGTCTCCTTCGGTCAGGGCGTGTCGAGGTCGCCGGAAACGTTCGTACGGCCCACCAGGATCACGACCGAGCGCGGGCCGATCAGGTACTTGCCGGCGTTGTCCAGCTCCTGCTCGGCCCCGGGGGTGCGGATGTCGTACGGTGCTTCGGCCCCGGTGTCGGCGAACAGGTGCCAGCTCCGGCCTCCCGGCAGGGCGGGCAGTTCCAGGTCGTGCGACTCCCAGTGCGCGTTCATGGCCACGTACACCACGTCGTCGTCGCCGGTTCCGCAGCGGGCCACCGCCAGCAGCCGGCTCTCGGCCGACCAGTCGGGCTGCCAGGCCCGCTCCCCGTGCCAGCTGATGTCCGGCAGGCCCAGGTTCTCGCGGACCTGCCCGGTGGGGTGGGCGGTGGAGCGCAGTTCGCGGTGGTGCTTGCGGAACTCGATCATCTCCCGCGTGAACCGGAGCAGTTCGGCGTTGTCGTCGACCTGGTCCCAGTCGAACCAGGAGAGCTCGTTGTCCTGGCAGTAGGTGTTGTTGTTGCCCTGCTGGGTGCGCGCGACCTCGTCCCCGGCCAGCAGCATCGGGATGCCCTGGCTGGTGAAGAGGATCGCCAGGGCGTTCTTCATCTGCCGGGTGCGCAGCGCGTTGATCTCCGGGTCGTCGGTGGGTCCCTCGGCGCCGCAGTTCCAGCTGTTGTTGTCGTTGGCACCGTCGCCGTTGTTCTCGCCGTTGGCCTCGTTGTGCTTGTCGTTGTAGGAGACCAGGTCGGCGAGGGTGAAACCGTCGTGCGCGGTCAGGAAGTTGACCGAGGCCGCGGTGCCGCGGGTGGCGTACAGGTCGGGCGAGCCGGCGATCCGGGTGGCCAGCTCGCCGGTGACGCCGGGGTCGCCCTTGAGGAAGCTGCGCACGGTGTCGCGGTACTTGCCGTTCCACTCGGCCCAGCGGCCGTACGCCGGGAAGTTGCCGACCTCGTAGAGGCCGCCGGCGTCCCAGGCCTCGGCGATGAGCTTGGTGTGCCGCAGGACCGGGTCGTAGGCGAGCAGTTCCAGCAGCGGCGGGTTGGGCAGCGGGGTGCCGTCCAGGGCCCGGCCGAGGATGGCTGCCAGGTCGAAGCGGAAGCCGTCGATGTGGTAGTCGGCGACCCAGTGGCGCAGGCAGTCGAGCACGTAGTTGCGCACGACGGGGTGGTTGCAGTTGACGGTGTTGCCGGTGCCGCTGAAGTTGAAGTAGTACCCCTCGGGCGTGAGCATGTAGTACGTGGCGTTGTCGAGCCCCTTGAAGGAGATCGTCGGGCCCTGCTCGTTGCCCTCGGCGGTGTGGTTGAAGACGACGTCGAGGATGACCTCGATGCCGGCCGCGTGCAGGTCCTTGATCAGGGTGCGGAACTCGTCGCCCTGCATGCCGTAGCGTCCGGTGGCCGCGTAGCCGGCCTTGGGAGCGAAGAACGAGACGGTGTTGTAGCCCCAGTAGTCGAAGAGCTGCTCGCCCGTCTCCGGGTTGCTGCGCGGGTTGTCGCTCTCGTCGAACTCGAACACCGGCAGCAGCTCGATGCAGTTGATCCCGAGTTCCTTCAGGTACGGGATCTTCTCGCGCAGCCCCGCGAACGTGCCGGGTGCGGTGACCTGCGAGGACGGGTGCCGGGTGAAGCCGCGCACGTGGGTCTCGTACACGACGAGGTCCTCGGCGGGGATGCCCAGCGGGGTGTCGTCGCCCCAGTCGAAGTCCTGGAGGCAGACGCGGGAGCGGTACTGGTAGCCGCGGCTGCGGTCGGGCTCCACGCCCCACACGTCCCGGCCCGCGATCAGCCGGGCGTACGGGTCGGAGAGCACTTGCCGGGCGTCGAAGCGGTGGCCGGTGACCGGGTCGTAGGGGCCGTCGGCCCGGTACCCGTACTCGATGTTCTCGTGGTCGAGGCCGAAGACGGTCATGGCGAAGACGCTGCCGGTGCGGAATTCCTCGGGGAACTCCAGTTCGGCCATCGGCTCGGGTTCTCCGCGCTTGAAGATGACCAGGGTCATGGAGGTGGCCTGGTCGGAGAAGACGGAGAAGCTGACCCCGCCGGGGACCACGTTGGCCCCGAAGGGGAACGGTTTGCCGGCGCGGACGCGGTACCCGCCCACCTCGTGGGTCGGGTACGCGTCGACGCGCAGCACCTGCTCGGACCGGGTCTCGCTCATCGCGCGGCCTTGGCCTTGGCCTTGGCAGCCGCGGCGACGGCCTCGCCGGTCTCGAAGAAGTCGAGGAACCCGGTGGCCGACATGACGAACCGGACTTCCTCGCTCACCCCGTAGAGGGTGACCGCGACGCCGGCGTGCTGCGCCTCGCGGTAGACCACGAGCAGGGTGCGCAGGCCCGCGCTGGAGACGTAGGAGACCGCCGTGAGGTCGATCTTGAGCGGCTTGCCCTCGCGGACCAGCGGCAGCAGTGCCTGGAGCAGCGATCCGGATGTCTCGCTGTTGATCTCGCCGGTGGCGACGAGCACGGTGCCCGTCTTGTTCCGGCGTTCCTTGACGTTGAGAGTCATTGCATTCCCCTCTGGTTGGGGCGCCCCCCGTTGAGCGCTACTTCTTGGCCACTGGACGCAGCCGGACCTTGACCTTCACGCGGCCCTGCACGTCGGGCAGCCGCACGGTGAGGGCATCGGCGTCGAAGTCGGTGTACGGCTTCTCGTCGATCTCCACGGACGCGATCCGCACCGAACCGGCGGGAAGCAGGTCGGGCGAGACGCGCAGGACGCGGTCGGGCAGGTTCGTCGGGTCGGGCTGGAAGTGGAAGTCCATCTCCCGGCCGTTGATGAGCAGGTTGTTGTAGACGGCGGAGAGGTAGCAGAGCTCCGCCGAGTGGTACATGGACATCGAGTGGCTGCCCTTGAGCCGCTCGGTGCCGAGCAGGTACGGCGTACCGCTGGCGAGCACGTTGAAGTAGACGGCTCCCTCGTCGTGGTCGAGGAAGAAGGTGTTGTAGAAGGCCTGGGCCTGCCGGGCCTCGCGCAGGTTCGCGTCGCCGCCGACCGTGCCGTTCAGGATGAGGTAGGCGAGGATCGCCTGCTCCTGCTGCCACCAGGCCTTGCGGTCGTGCCAGGCGAACCGGTACGCCTCCTGCCCGTCCTCGTTGGTGGACTTGATCCGCTCGACGACGTCGTACCAGCCGCCGCGCTGCACGTCGCTGCCGACCGCCGGCATGATCTCGCCGATCTTCTTGGCGAGCTGCTCGTACTCCGGCTTGGCCTTCAGCGAGTTCATCCGCATCAGGTTCCAGGCGATCTTCAGGTTGTGGCCGACCACCGCGCGGTTCTGCTGCCAGCTGTGCGCGGTGTCGTGCGACCAGTCGCGGAAGAAGCGCTCCTGGACGAAGGGGCTGTTCTTGTAGTCCGGGAACTTGTCCGCGATGGTGTCGAAGGTGTACTCGAGGAAGTCGGCGTACTTCTGGTCGCCGGTCGCCAGGTACAGGTTGATCAGGTAGGCGGGCGCGTGGTCGCCGACCGAGTTCCAGTTCTTGCGCTCGGCGTTCTCACCGAGGGACTCGTGGTCGGCGCTGAAGAGGATCGGGTCGATGTGCGAGTAGTAGCCGCCCTGCTCCGGGTCGAAGAAGAACTTGTCGAACAGCCTGATGGTGGCGTCCGCGTCGTTCTTGATCCGGATGTCACCGGTGACCCGGTACGTCTGGATGGGGCCGGCCAGCGCGTAGATCTGCTCGTACATCGGGATCGCGTCGTAGTCGTCGGAGAACTCCGAGGTGAAGAGCTTGCGCTCGCTGTCCCCGTCGACGCTGATGCCGTGGTACCAGAAGACCACGTCCTCCTCGCTGTCCACGACCCGCATGTGCTTGCGCAGGTACTCGGTGCCGCGCTCGGCGACCTCCAGGTACTCGTCCTTGCCGGTCAGCAGGTAGGCCGAGGCCATGCCGTAGACCAGGCGGGAGATCGTGTCGGTCTCCTGGACGTGGCTGGCGGTCTTGTCACCGCCGAGCCGGATCTCGGTGCGGTACTCGGTGAAGTCCACCGGCCCGTCGCCGAACTGCGCCCGCTTGTAGAAGTCGGCCAGGGATTCGATCTGCTTGATCCACCAGCTGGGCTCCTCGAAGCGGTAGTCCTCGGCCCCGCGGCCCAGGAAGACCAGGCGCTTGGCGTCGAAGCGTCCGCCGCGCTCCGGGTAGTGGACGCCGTAGACGAAGAGGAACCGTCCGGGCGAGAGCATCTCGTCGATGTGCCCGGAGGCGTCGATGTAGGGCTCGTCCAGGTTGCGGACCAGCTCGGCGCTGGGGTCACCGGCGAGGGAGACGTCGAACTCGCGCCCGTCGGAGGTCTTCAGCCTCAGCAGCCGGGCCCCGGAGTCGAAGCGGGTGACGTATCCCGCGATCGTGTCGGAGAAGGAGAAGGTCACGGCGTCAGCCATGGGTCACGCACCGTCCTTGTCGTGAGAGCCGTCGTCCTCGTATCCCTGGCTGACCTCGACGATGACCCCGTCGGGATCGCGGACCCACACGGTCCGCCAGCCGCAGATGAAGTCGTCGAAGTCCAGTGGTCCCAGGGTCACTTCCGCCGCGTCGCCCAGCTCGGCCAGGAACGCGTCCACGCTGTCGGTCTGGAAGGCCAGATGGCGCATGCGGCCGGGGGCCTGCGGGCCGTCGTCGTTCGCCGGGCGGGCCGGGCCGGTCTCGCCGGCCGCGAAGAGCTCCAGGTACGCGTCCCCCTTGCGCAGGAACACGATCTGCGTCTCCCCGAGGTCGACCACCCGGGCCCGGGCGAAGCCGAAGTACCGGGTGTAGAACTCCTCGGTGGTCTTCTGGTCCGTGCAGTTCAGTCCTACGTGGGACCACCGCAGCCCGGCGGCCATCAGCCGGCTCCCCGGCCCCGGCCGGCCGCGATCAGTTCGATGATCCGGCGGGCGAACAGGTGGTGGTGGGCTCCGGTGCGGCCGGTGACCAGGTCCCCGTCGACCACCACGTCCTCGTCGACGTACTCCCCGCCCATGTTCCGGACGTCACCGATGAGGTTGTTGTGGCAGACCACCTTGCGGCCGCGGATCTTGTCCGGGATCGAGGAGGCCAGCCACATGCCGTGGCAGATGATCCCCTTGAGGACCGTCGGCTCCTCGAAGGCCCGGCGCAGCAGCTCGGTCGCCGGGGCGAGGACGTCCACGTCCTCGGTGTAGCGCAGCCGGTCGGCCACCATGCCGGAGGGCACGATGATCGCCGCGTACCGGCGCAGCTCCGCGTCGCCCAGTCCCTCCAGGGACTGCGTGGCCGTGAAGGGCGCCCGGTACTCGTGCCCGGTGAAGGTGATGGAGTCGTTGCCCCACAGCCGGGTCAGGAAGTCGACCTCGGCGCCCTCCTCGGCGAAGCGGCGCTGGTAGTAGAAGATCTCCGGCTCGTAGTAGTCGCTCTCGACCAGGACCGCGATCCGGGTCCCGGACAGCGCGCCCTCGCGCAGCACCGCGTCAGACACGGGAGGCTCCCTTCAGGAAGTCCGCCGCGCGCTCGGCGATCATCGCGATGGCGGTGTGGCAGTTGCCGGACGGGACCGCGGGCATCACGCTCGCGTCGACCACGCGCAGGTTCCGTACGCCGTGCACCCGCAGCTCGGGGTCGACGACGGAGAGGTCGTCGATGCCCATGCGGCAGGAGCCGGCCTGGTGGTGGTAGCTCTCCGACTTCTGCTTCACGAAGGTCCGCAGGTCGTCGTCGCCCACGTAGCCCGGGCCGGGCTGGAGCTCCTGCTTGTACCACGGGGAGAAGGCGGAGGTCGCGAAGATCTCCCGGGCGATCTTGACGCCCTGCACCATCCGTTCCAGGTCCCACCGGTCGCCCAGGTAGTTCGGGTTGATCAGCGGGTGGGCCAGCGGATCGGCGCTCGCCAGCTTGATCCAGCCGCGCGAGACGGGCCGTACGACACCGGGCAGGATCGACACCGTGTTGGGGTGGTCCTGGCCGACGATCACGTCGAACGGCACGTGGACGAAGGCGATCTGCAGGTCGGGGGCGGGCAGCCCGGGCTGCGAGGACAGGAATAGAGCGCTCTCCGACAGGTTCTGCGCCGGCGGCGGCAGCTCCTGGGTGACCTCGGCCATCAGCCCGGTCAGGACGTGGTTGTGGAAGTTCTCGCCGACCCCGGGCAGGGCCGCGGTGACCTCGATGCCGTGCTCGCGCAGCTGCTCGGGGTGGCCGATGCCGGAGAGCAGCAGCAGCTTCGGGGACTCGATCGCCCCGGCCGCCACGATCACCTCGCGGCGGGCCCGTACGGTGTGCGTCCCGGGCGGAGCGACGCTGCTGTGGCCGTCCCGGACGGTCCGGCCCGGGACGTCGCTGTCCGAAAGCGTGGCGGAAGCCTTCAGCTGGACGTACTCGACGCCCGTGCAGGTGTCCCCGTCGAACAGCAGCCGGGTGCTCTGCGCGTTGGTGCGCAGGGTCAGATTGGCGCGCCGCAGCGCCGGCTCCAGGTAGGCGGCGAGAGCGCCCTGGCGGCGGCCGTCGGCCACGTCGATGTGGTGCCAGCCGGTGCCGAAGAGGCCGCGCCGGGGGCCGTCGGTGTTGAAGTCGTCGATCTCCTGGTGGCCCAGCTCGACGGCGGCGTCGATGAAGGCGCGGGAGACCGGGTTGGGGCCGTGCCGCCCGGCGTTGGTGATCCGCTGCGGGCCCCGGGTGCCCGTGGTGGCGGCGGTGGCGTCCTCCTGGCCCTCCAGCAGGGCGAAGTAGGGCAGCACGTCCTCGTGGGACCAGCCGGCGGCGCCCTGGTAGGCCCAGTTGTCGAAGTCCGAGGCGTGGCCCCGGATGTGCATCATGATGTAGAGGTTGCTGCTGCCGCCGGGGGCCTTGCCGCGCGGTTCGTACGTGCGGCGGCCGTCGAGTCCGGGCTGCGGGGTGCTGGTGTAGCCCCAGTCCACCGGCCCGCCGAGGAGCTTGTACCAGGAGGACGGATCGTCCACCTCGGGCGGGATGCGGGAGCCGCCCGCCTCCAGGACCAGGACGGAGACGTCCGGGTCCTCGGAGAGCCGGTCCGCCAGCACGCTGCCGGCGGTGCCGGATCCCACGACGATGTAGTCGTACTCTTCGACGCTCACGGATCCCCCCTCAGCCCTGGCTCAGCACCTGGAAGGGAACCGTGTCGTGGTAGTTCGCCATGTAGGCGATCTTTCCGTCCACGATCCGGAAGAAGTTCATGACCTCGGCCTCGATGGCCTCGCCCGAGGCGCTGACCGCGGTCAGGTGCGAGACGGCCGCGGCCTTCTCGCCGTCGACGACGAAGTGCACGGGCTCGTTCCGGAAGACCCGGTACATCGTGCCCATGCCCTTCATCATCGAGCGCAGCACGTCCAGGCCCTCGATGTGGCCGGCGAGCTGCTCGTCCATCACCTGGTCGTCGGCGAACAGGTCGCACCAGCGGTCCCAGTCCCCGGCGTTGGCGTACTCGTAGTACTTCCGAAGGATTTCGGTGTGGCTCTCGTGTCGGTCCATCGCGCTCAACCCCCTATCGGTCCCTGCGGGTTCCGTCCGGCGCGAACGGCGCCCAGAACTGGCTGAAGGCGGTCGCCGAGTCCCCGAAGAGCCCGTCGCGGCCCTCGACGATCCGGCCGCCGCGCCACCGCATGAAGTGGAAGACCGGGTAGTCCATCCGCTCGTACGGGGACGTGCTCGTCTCGTCCGCGCCGTCCCGCAGGGCCACGTTGCGGCACACGTCGGCGCTGCAGTCCTCGCCGACGAGGACCGCCTGGATGTCCATCCGGAAGGTGCCGCCCGTGAGCTTGTGGGTCTGCCCCATCAGCTCCAGGAAGGCGTCCAGGCTCTCGTACCAGCCGGCCAGCGGGTGGCTGCCCGGCACCAGCCAGCGCAGGTCCTCGGAGTAGTACTCCAGGATGCGCGCCCGGTCGCCGGAGCCGAGGGCGGCGTAGGCCGCCTCGACCCGCTCGCGTGTCACTTCGGTCATCGTCGCTTCTCCTTCGCCGGCGCTCAGAGCGAGCCGGAACCGGGCATCGGCGCCAGGTCGTTGACGGTGTACTGCTTGATCAGCGGTCCGTCCGGACCGGCCACGACCGTCCAGGTCTGGTCGGCGTCGAAGCCGAGCCACTGGCTGCGGGCGGCCGGCGGGTCCCAGATCTTGGCCTGCCAGTTGACGAGGACCCGGACGACCGCCCGGTCGCCCTCGATGACGGGCTCCACCTTCGTGACGGTGTGCACCTCGTCGAAGAAGCGGTGGGTGACGGCCTCGTACCAGCGGCCGAACCCCTCGTGTCCGAGGAAGGTGTCCTCGGGGACCTTGAACTCCAGGTCCTCGGTGATCAG
This sequence comes from Streptomyces sp. NPDC001502, assembly GCF_042894785.1. NCBI lineage: Bacteria > Bacillati > Actinomycetota > Actinomycetes > Kitasatosporales > Streptomycetaceae > Streptomyces > Streptomyces sp. NPDC001502. The sequence goes on along the minus strand of NZ_JBIAVW010000012.1, from coordinate 163,106 downwards.
GGCGAGCACGTCGTCCAGACCCACGTGCTGGTCCAGCGCCACGTACCAGTTCTCGGCGAAACTGCGGATCGCGTCCTCGGTCAGCTGCCGCTCGGCGGGCATGCGGTCTCCTCCTGTCCGTACGGGGCCTTGCGTCGGATGGCTGTGTCAGCTGTCAGATCTGGATGTCGACGAGGAACGGTCCGGGGTGGGACAGCATCCGGCCCACGGCGGCGACCGCCTCGTCCGGCTTCTCCACGCGCATCCCGCCGGCGCCGAGCGACCGGGCCAGCCCGGCGAAGTCGATCTCGGGGTGGGAGAGGTCGAAGGAACCCGGGAAGCCGTGCTCCGGGATGTCCCGCTCCCGCCAGTACTGGGCGATGTTGTCGTCCAGCAGCCGGTACTTGCGGTTGTTGCACACCACGAACTTGGCGTCGATGCCGTGCCGGGCCGCCGTCCACAGCGCCTGGTACGTGTACATGGACCCGCCGTCGCCCGCGAAGCCGACCACCAGCCGGTCCGGACGGGCCAGCTTGGCCCCGACCGCGCCCGGGAAGCCCACGCCGAGCGAGCCGCCCCGGGTGAGGTGGTAGTCGCCGGGGCGCTCCGCCGGCAGGTACCGGGTGACCAGCGGCGAGGTGGTCAGCGCCTCGTCGAAGACGATCAGGTCCCCGCCGGTGCGCTCGGCCAGGGTCCTGAGGAAGACGGCCATCGGCGTGCCGTCGTCCGTGGCCGACCGCGCCTCCCGCACCTCGCGGACCCGCTCCCGGGTCCGTACGTCGAGGCGCGCGGCCGCCGCGGCCCGCCCCTGCGGGCCGAGGATCCGCTCCAGTACGCCGGCCAACGCGCGCAGCGCCTGCTTGGGATCCGCGGCCAGGCCCAGGTCCACCGGGTGGTTCTTGGCGATCTCGTAGGCGTTGAGGTCGATGTGGACGACCTTGGCGCCCGCCCGGAAGGGGCTCTCCAGCTCGGGGAAGACCTCCGGGAAGACATAGGTGCCGACGATCAGCACCCCGTCGGCGTCCCCGACGAGCTCCTTGCTGTGCGGGCCGAACATGTGCCCGGTCTGGCCCCGCCGCAGCGGGTGCGAGGCCGCGATGTTCACCTCGGACGAGTCGACCTCGTACACGTCGGCGCCCAGCAGCTCGGCGACGGCGACGAGCTCGTTCTGCGCCCCGGAGAGCGCGACCCCGTCCCCGACCAGGACGACCGGCCGCTCGGCGGAGGCAAGCAGCTCGGCCGCCCGCCCCACCGAGGCCGGCGAGGGCGACACGTCGGTGAGCACCTCCGTGGAGGGCAGGACGGGCTCGGAGTTGAGCTCGTCCAGCACGTCCATGGGCAGCGCCACGAACACGGGCCCGCGGGGCGGGGTGAGCGCGATCTTCACGGCCCGCCGGATGGTGCGCAGGACCGAGTGCCGGTCGGTGACCCGGGTCGCGTACTTGGTCACCGGCTTGGCCATGGCCACCAGGTCGGAGGCCATCTGCGCGTCCATGGCGTCGTAGCGCACCCCTGCGTCGCCGGCGACCACGACGAGCGGGGTGTGGCCGCGCAGCGACTGGTAGAGCATGCCGATGCCGTTGCCCAGGCCGACGCCGGAGTGCAGCTGGAGCAGGGCCGCGCCGCCGGTCGCCCGGGCGTACCCGTCGGCGATGCCGGCGGCCACGGTCTCCTGGAGGGCGAGGATGTAGTGGAAGTCCTCCGCCGCGTCCACCGCGTCGAGGAATCCCTGTTCCACCGTCCCCGGATTTCCGAACATCACATTCAGGCCGTCGGCCTTGAACTGCTCGATCAGCCTTTCCCGTCCGGGAGTGGCTTCCATGACTTCCCCCTCAACTCTCCGATTTCCCTGCGGCCTCCGGGATCACCAGCCGTATCGGGTGAGACCGTCCTCCAGGACTTCCACGATCTTCTGCCCCGTGAGATATGAGTCGGGGGTGGAACGTCCGGTGACGAAGGGGAAATCGACGATGACCGACACCGGCTTGCCGAAGTTCCCGTGGTACGCGCCGCGCGGGCCCGTCGCGTCACGCAGGATGTATTCCAGCGGATACGGCGGCGGCCCCATGTTGAAGTCGGTACCGAGGAATCCGGTGCCGTCCTTGTAGTCGTACTCCTTGCAGTGGCCGGTCACGTGCTTGCCCCAGATGATGCTCCTGCGGTCGCCCCAGTCCCGGGCGAAGGCCAGGCAGGCGACGCCGTAGCACTCGGCGGCGACGACCTTGCCGGCCTTCCGGAAGGCCAGGATCAAGGCGTGCACGCGCTCGTTGTTGGCGAGGTCCGCGATCGGGCCGCTGCCGCCGACGATGAGGATCGCGTCGTATCCGGCGATGTCGGCGTCGAGTTTGTCGAGATCGCGGTGGTACTGCTCCAGCTTGGGCAGATAGCCCTCGTCGCTCGTGTACGGACGCTCGGGGACCCACGCCTCGATGTCGAGCGGCGAGTCCAGCCGGCTCGACTGCTCGAACTCCCGCCCCAGCCGGGCGTTCTCCTCGGTGGTCACCGAGCGTCCCAGCGGGGGATCGATGTAGTTCGCGTCGAGGCTCGGCGGAAGAGCGTGTGCACGCTTTCCGGTCGGCGTGGCGAATATGACCTCGTAGCCCCGCTCGTCGAACTTCGATACGGGGCCTATCAGTTCCTCGGCCCAGTAACCGTGTTCGGAGACAATGACCAGAATCTTTCTGCTCACGTATTCCTCCAGGCGCCGCCTGTTGTCGTTGGCGTCCCCCACACTGGCCGTGCCCAGGGGCTTCGTCAAAGCGCTGGCATGCGACTTCGTGAGGTAGCGGGCCAGGTCGTGGCGGCACCTCAGGAAGTCGTGCGCAGACGTCATGAAGTAGCTTCAGGACTACCTGACTTCGGCCGAATCGATGAACCATTCCGACGGCTCCGCCCTATCGTCTGGACGCGCCGTGAATCACGGGCGTACGAGCCGATTCGATGAACGAGTGACAGCGCGAGCTACGGCACGGGCAAGAGCACGAGGAGAGGGACGGGGACGATGACGATGGACCTGTTGTGCACACACATCGATCAGATACGTCCGGTGAAACCCACGGCCGTGGGCTGCGAGGAGTGCCTCATCGCCGGCGACACCTGGGTGCACCTGCGGATGTGCCTCAGCTGCGGGCACGTCGGATGCTGCGACTCGTCGAGGAACCGTCACGCCACCCGGCACTACCGGACCACCGAGCACGCGATCGCGGCCTCCCACGAGCCCGGCGAGGACTGGGCCTGGTGCTACGCCGACCAGCTGATGCTGGACCCGGCATGAGCGCGGCCCCGGAGCGTTCCGCCGCCGCCACCACCTCGGCAGCCGCGGCCGCCGAACGCGCGGAGCACAAGAAGCCGGTCATCCTCGCCGTGGACGACGACCCGCAGGTGCTGCGCGCCGTCCGCCGCGACCTGCGCAGCGCCTACGGTGACCGCTACCGGGTGCTCGGCGCCTCCTCGGCGGCCGACGCCCTGAAGATCCTGGACTCCCTCGACGAACGCGGCCACGACCCGGCGCTGTTCCTCGTGGACCAGCGCATGCCGGACGTGACCGGCGTCGAGTTCCTGCTGGAGGCGGTCAGCCGCTTCCCGGACGCCCGCCGCGTCCTGCTGACGGCCTACGCGGAGACCGACGCCGCGATCACCGCCATCAACCGGGTCCGGCTGGACTACTACCTGCTCAAGCCCTGGGACCCGCCGCACGAGCGGCTCTTCCCGGTCCTGGACGACCTGCTGTCGGACTGGCTGGCCACCTACCGGCCGGCGTACGACGGGATCATCGTCGCCGGCCACCTCGTCTCCCCCGGCACCCACGCCGTGCGGGACTTCTTCACCCGCAACGGCCAGCCGTTCCGCTTCCTCAACGTCGAGCGGGACCCCGAGGCGCTGACCCTGATCGCCGCCCAGCCCGACGGGGCGCTCCCCCTCGTCCGCTTCCCCGACGGTTCGGTCCTCTCGGCCCCGACCGACACCCAGCTCGCCCAGCGCCTGGGCCTGGCCACCACCGCCTCCCGCCCGCACTACGAGTGCGTCATCGTCGGCGCGGGCCCGGCGGGCCTGGCGGCGGGCGTCTACTCGGCCTCGGAGGGCCTGTCGACCCTCATGCTGGACTCCCGCGCCCCGGGCGGCCAGGCGGGCACGTCCAGCCTGATCGAGAACTACCTCGGCTTCCCCTCGGGCCTCTCGGGCGGCGACCTGACCCGCCGGGCCACCATCCAGGCCTCCCGGTTCGGCGCCGAGATCCTGCACCCCGTGGAGGTGGTCTCGCTGACCCGGGACGACCCGGCCAAGATCCTGACCCTGGCGGACGGCACGGAGATCTCCGCCGAGACGGTGCTGCTGGCCACCGGGGTCTCGTACAACCGCCTCGACGCCCCCGGCGCGGACCGCTTCGAGGGGGCCGGCCTCTACTACGGCGCGGCCACCACGGAGAGCTCGGCCTGCATCTCGCAGCACGTGTTCATCGTCGGCGGGGCCAATTCCGCCGGCCAGGCGGCGGTGCACTTCGCGAAGTACGCCGCCCGCGTGACGATCCTGGTCCGCGCGGCCTCCCTGGACGCGAGCATGTCCCGCTACCTGATCGACGAGATCGACCGCACCCCGAACATCGAGGTGAAGGTGCGTACGACGGTGGTCCGGCTGGACGGCGAGGAGCACCTCGAACGCCTCACCCTCCACGACGCGGACACGGGCGAGGACACCGAGATCCCGGCCCGCTTCATGTTCACCTTCATCGGCGCCCGCCCGCACACCGACTGGCTCACGGGCGTCGTCGAGCGCGACGAGTACGGCTTCGTCCTCACCGGCTCGGACCTGATCTCGAACGGCGGCGAGCTCCCGGCCGAGTGGAGCCTGGAGCGCGCCCCGTACCCCCTGGAGACGAGCGTCCCCGGAGTCTTCGCGGCGGGCGACGTCCGCGCCCACTCGGTCAAACGGGTCGCCTCGGGGGTCGGCGAGGGCGCGATGGCCGTCTCGCTGATCCACCGCTATCGCTCGATGGGCTGAGAGCGAACGCCGCGAGCCTTGCGATCAAGGCCGCAACGGATGCAACGTTGATTACATGATTACAGCCGAACAGAGCGAACAGCTCCGCGCGTGGTTCGCCGAGCGCCTGCCGGTCGACGTCTACGAGTCCCTGGACTCGGTCACCCTCGACCGCGAGGAGATCACGGTCGTCGGTGTCATACCGGCGACCGAATCGGTCAAGGAATTCCGCGAACGCACCCGCGAACAGCGCATCGAAGTGGCCCGCGAGGCCGAGGAGCTCTACCGCCGCAAGGTTGCCTGGGGCGTGCGGGTGGGTGAGGAGACGACCCTGTTCACCCACCTCGCCGTCCCGGTGATGACCCGCCTGCGCCAGTCCGAACGCCAGGTCCTCGACACCCTGGTCGCCGGCGGCGTGGCCCGCAGCCGGGCCGACGCCCTCGCCTGGTGCGTCCGCCTCGTCGGCCGCAACACGGACGAGTGGCTGACCGAGCTGCGCGACTCCCTGGACAAGGTCCAGCGGGTCCGCGCCCAGGGCCCCGACATCTCAGAACCCACCGACTCCATGAAGTCCGAGTCCGAATGACGATTCCGCCCCACGGCGGCGCGTGATCGCGTAAGGCTGGCGACGACCTACACCCAGGGAGAGGCACGCACCCATGACCACCACCGTCGAATACATCCGCTACCGGATCGCATTGGACGACCAGTCGGCCTTCGAGGACGCGTACGCCCGGGCCGCCGAGTCCCTGGCCGCTTCGCCCGAGTGCATCGACTACGAGCTGGCCCGCTGCGACGAGGAGAAGGAGCGCTACATCCTCAGGATCCGCTGGACCTCGATCGAGGCCCACCTGGGCGGGTTCCGCAAGGGCGAGCACTTCCCGGCCTTCTTCAACGCGATCCGTCCGTACGTGACGGCCATCGAGGAGATGCAGCACTACCTCGTGACGGGCGTCGTGGGCACGGGAAAGGCCGCCGGAGACCGATGAGCACCACACCCACCATCTACGAGTGGATGGGCGGAGCGGAGGCGATGAACCGCCTCACGGACGCCTTCTACACCCACGCCCTGCAGGACGAGATCCTGGCCCCGGTCTTCGCCGGCATGGACTCGGAACACCCGCAGCACGTCGCGGTCTGGCTGTCGGAGGTCTTCGGCGGCCCCTCGGACTACACCGCCCACCACGGCGGCCACCAGCACATGGCCACCAAGCACCTGGGCCGGGCGATCACCGAAGAGCAGCGCCGCCGCTGGGTGGACCTGCTGATGGACACGGCCGACGAGGTCGGCCTGCCGACGGACCCGGAATTCCGGGGGGTGTTCGCCTACTACATCGAGTGGGGCACCCGCATGGCCCTGATCTACTCGGGCCCCAACCCGCCCCCGGTCGACGCGGCCAAGATCCCGGTCTGGTCCTGGGGCCAAACCCCACCCTGGGTCCCGAACACCCCGCAGGACTGACTCAACGAGGGGGCAGGCCTCGGGCGTGCCCCCTCCACCAACCCAGCCCCGCGGTCCTCACCCAGCCCCGCGGGCCCCACCCAGCCCCGCCGGCGTTTGAGGCGCTCTTTCAGCCCCGCCGGCCTCACCCAGCCCCGCCGGCATTCGAGGCGCTCTTCAGCCCCACCGGCCTCACCCAGCCCCGCCGGCGTTTGAGGCGCTCTTTCAGCCCCGCCGGCGTTTGAGGCGCGGGGTCCGGGGCGGAGCCCCGGCAACCGGCCCGGGCCCGGCCTCGCCCTCGGCCAGCACCACCACCAGCTCCGGCCCGCCGCCACCGCCAGGATCCGGCTCCCGCCAGAAATCCACGGCCTCCTCCAGCACCTCGACCAGCGTCTCCCACTCGCCCGGCCGGGCACCGGCATACCCACGCCAAGAGCTGATGGCCAACAGCCGCCCCCCGGCACCCGGGAGCCACGACAGGTCCCGCAACGCGTCGGCCAAGGCATCCCAGTTCCCGCCGACCCACTCCGGCAGCCGCAAGGCATCCCCGCACCGCCGCATCAGCTCGGCCTTGCCCCGTACCCCCCGCAGGTCCAGCCGGACGGTCGTCCAGCCCGCGGCTTCGGCGGTTTCGAGTGCCGGGGCGAGCGGCTGCGGGTCCAGGCTCATCGGAGAACCGCCTTGAAGGTGTCGTAGTGGTCGTCCGTGTAGTAGAACTCCCCACCCTCACCCGTCACGATCCGCCGGGCTCCGCGATCACGCTCTCCCGGCGTCCGCACGGTGTACTCGTGGTAGTAGCCACGTTTCTGCTTGGGCAGGGCCTTCTCGAAGTTCCCGAAGACCGTGCCGTCCTGCCGGTAGGGGTACGGCCCGCCCTTGTCGATGAGCGCGAGCACGTCACGGGCCTGCTGCGGCAGCCCGTCGGCCCGTACGGTGGCCATCCCCTTCGCCCACCCCGGGACGGCGGAGGCACTCGCACTGGCGGCGGCAGGTACGGGTTTCGACCCGCCACAACCCACCGCACCGACCAGCGCGGCACAAAGGAACAGGGCCCCCAGCAAACGCAGCAACGATCGGGGCACGTTCCGAAAGATCATGCACCGATCGTGCCAAATATCCGATTCGCTCGCGAATCGCCCGGTGGCCTCAGAGCGCGGCCATCTTGGTGTAGGGACTCAGGATTCGCTTCTGAACCGAACCGAAGTCGACGAGAACAGCGATCCCCTCCTCGATTCCGACGACACGGCCGAGGCCGTGCTCATCGTGGGTAACCCGGTCGCCGACGTTGAACTGCCGGATGGGCTGCTCCACGGGGGCCTTGAACGGGCTGGACGGCAAATGGCGGCGAGGTACTGCTGACTTTGTCATTGGAACCAGTATGCGCCCCGCAGGCCGCCGCGCGGTCCGCCGTTCGGATCTCAATTCCAGCACCATCCGCACCGATGGCGGCAGCAGCGGCCGCCACGGCCCGTCATGCCCGGTCAGACCGCATCAGTCGTCCGGGTCGGCCCGGTCCAACGCCGGCCGCAGCCCTGGGGCCGATTCGGTGAGGAGGTAGTCGGCGACCGCCGTATCCGTGACGAGACTGGTCACCAGCCCCGACCTCAGCACGGCCCCGATCGCGGAGGCCTTGCGCAGCCCGCCCGCGATCGCCACGACCTCGGGAATCCGCCGCAGCCGGTCCGCCTCCACGGTGATGCACCGCTCGCCGAGGTCCCGGCCCACACGACGCCCCTCGGAGTCGAACAGGTGCGCGGACATCTCGGCCGCCACGCCCAGCGAGGCGTAGTGCTCCCGCTCCTCGTCGGTCAGCATGTCGTGCACCGTCGAGATGCCCGGCTCCCACGAGCCGATCGACACGGCCGCGACCGTCACCTTGTCGAAGTACTCGAAGGCACGCGCGATCCCCGTCTGGCTGCGCAGCGCGGCCGCGGTCGCCGGATCGGGCAGCAGCATCGGCGCGTAGATCGGGTGCGCGTCACCGCCCGAGACCTGGGCGGCCCGGCGTACGGCCTCGACCGAACCGCGCTCGGCCGTCCCCGCGTCGTACACGCCGGTCAGCTGCACCACGGTGCACTGCGGCAGCCGGTGCAGGGAGGCGGCCATGTGAATGGTCGACCGCCCCCACGCCAGGCCCAGTACGTCGCCTTCGTTGACCAGCTCGCCCAGCAGATCGGCGGCGACCGCGCCCAGGTTCTCCGGGTCGGGCGCGTCCTCGGTGGCGTCGGCGGGCGACTCCACGACGACGGCGTGCCGGAGCCCGTACCGGGCCCTGAGCGCGTCCGACCGCTCGGCATCGAGCTCGGCCGGTACCCGGATCTCGATCCGTACGAGGTCACGTTCGAGGGCGGTCTCCAGGACCCGGGCCACCTTGAAGCGGCTCACGCCGAACTCCTCGGCGATCTGGATCTTGGACTTGCCCTCCAGGTAGAAGCGGCGCGCCATGGCCGCCGCCTGCACCAGCTCCGCGGGTCCCATCCGCAGGGCTGACCGTCCCGCCGACATTGCAGACACCGCGTTCTCCTCACTGCTGTTCACACTCTCGACTCGCCGTTCATCCTGTCAGATCCGACGGCCGTTGATCAGCCTGGACAGCTCCCGTTCACCGAGCTGTTCATCAACCCTTGGTTCAGTGGTCGCAAGCCCACGGCGCGGCTGCGATCGCCGCACCCGCCTGCTCACGCAGCGTGCGCACGGCGGTGGCGGGATCGACCGCTCCGTAGACCGCGCTGCCCGCCACGAAGACGTCGGCGCCGGCCTCGGCACAGCGTTCGATGGTCGAGGCGGACACCCCGCCGTCGACCTGGAGCCACAGCTCCAGACCGTGCTTGGCGATCAGCTCCCGGGTACGGCGGATCTTCGGGAGCATGATGTCGAGAAAGGGCTGGCCGCCGAACCCGGGCTCGACCGTCATGATCAGCAGCATGTCGAGCTCGGGAAGGATGTCCTCGTACTGTTCGATCGGCGTCGCGGGCTTGAGCGCCATCGACGCGCGCGCCCCCTTGGCCCGGATCTCCCGCGCGAGCCGCACGGGCGCGGCGGCGGCCTCGGCGTGGAAGGTGACCGAGCCCGCGCCGGCCTCCACGTACTGGGGGGCCCAGCGGTCCGGGTCCTCGATCATCAGGTGAAGATCCAGCGGGATGTCCGTGGCCCTGCTCAGGGATTCCACGATCGGCATACCGAGGGTCAGGTTCGGGACGAAGTGATTGTCCATGACATCGACATGCAGCCAGTCGGCTCCCTCGACGGCCTTCGCCTCCTCGGCGAGTCGGGCGAAGTCGGCGGACAGGATGCTGGGATAAATCTGAGCGGCCATGCCCCAAGCCTGCCATGCCCCCACCGGGTTCCGGCCACGACCCCGCAAGTCGCCCCACGCGGGACGGGACGGGACGACCGGGCACGGTACAGCCGGGGCCGGATGGTGCGGGAGCGGCCCCGGGGGGCGGGATCCGGCCGGGCCGGGGCTTCGAGGTGCGGGAGCCGGCCGGGCGGAGGCTCCGAGGTACGGGAGCCGGCCGGGCGGGGCCGGGAAGGCGGGGCGGGGGCTCGGGTAGTCGGGATCTGCTCGATCGGTATCAGGGATGGGTATGGGGGTTTCCCGTCAGTCCCATCGTCCCTCCGTGTCGGGCCGGTCCCTCAAGGGCGCTCCTTCGTCGCGTCGCTTCGCGATGGCCTTCGGCCACCCTTGACCGACCGTCCCGCCCCGGAGAAACGAAAGACTGCCGGGAAGCCCCCAAAGGAACGGGCCGGGAGTTCCTTTTCAGGGACGGGGCGGCCAGAGATGTGCTGCCCTGTCGGGCGCGAAGAGCCACGATCAAGAGGCGGGGCCCATCGAGACCAGGGCCCGTGTCGGGGGAAGCGCACCCGATCGCTACGCGCTCCTCATCTCTCAGCGTCCGACGACCGTCCTGGGCTGGACATAGGCCGCCCACACCCCACAGGCGCTCCTCCTGGGAGGCGTCTGTCGGCCGGCTGGGGTGAAAACGGGCTGGACAGCGGCCATGTCGTCGTGGATGCGGGTCAGCGCACGGGGGTGGGCGGAAGAGTTGACAGTTTGCCCCAATTACCCCTGTTTGGGTGTGAGGTTGTGGGGTGATGCTCGCGCTGGCCCGGTTCTACGACGGAATAGCCGAGCTGCCGGCCGTCCGCACCTCTCAGCGGCTCTCATCAGCGGCTGACGGGCGCCGGTCGCGGTCGTGGAGAAGCGCGTAGCGATCTGGGGCGGCCTATGTCCAGCCCCAGACGGTCGTCGGACGCTGAGACGTGAGGAGCGCGTAGCGATCGGGCGCGCTCCCCCGACACGGATGCTGGTCTGTGATGGGCCCCGTCTCTTGGTCGTGCCGGCCGGGATCTCCATGGGCATCTCTGACCGCCCCGCCCTGATCCTTGAACACCCGGCCCGTTCCTCTGGGGGCTTCCCGGCAGTCTTTCGTTTCTCCGGGGCGGGACGGTCGGTCAAGGGTGGAGCGCAGCGACATCACGCAGTGACGCGACGAAGGAGCGCCCTTGAGGGACCGGCCCGACACGGAGGGACGATGGGACTGACGGGAAACCCCCATACCCCACCCTGACCCCGCCCCAGCAGATCCCGCCCGCCGAAGCCCCCGCCCCACCTCCCCGACCCCACCCGCCCGGCTCCGGCCGTCCCCGGCCCCCGCCGCACCACCGGGGCCCGTCACGGAGCCGCAGCCGGCTCGGCTACGCCGTCCGCCTCAGCAGCGCCAGGTACATCGCGTCCGTGCCGTGCAGGTGGGGCCACAGCTGGACGTCCGGGCCGTCGCCCAGGGCCGGGACGCCCGACATGAAGGGCCGTGCGTCGATCAGTTCCGCGGACACCGGCGACTGGCCCGCGCCGCGGCCCTTCAGTACGTCGTCCACGACGACCCGGGTCTCCGCCAGGTGCGGCGAGCACGTCGCGTAGCCGACGATGCCGCCCACCCGCACCGCCGAGAGCGCCTCGCGCAGCAGCCCGCGCTGGAGCGGCCCGAAGCCCTCCAGGTCCTCGGGGCGGCGGCGCCAGCGGGCCTCCGGGCGGCGGCGAAGCGCGCCCAGGCCCGAGCAGGGGACGTCCATAAGGACGCGGTCGAAGGACCCCGGCAGCCAGGCCGGACGGGTGCCGTCGGCGGCGATGACCTGGTACGGGCCCGGATTGCCCGCGAGCGAGCGCCCCACGAGCCGGGCCCGGTGCGGCTGCTTCTCCGAGGCCAGCAGGAACGCCCCGCGCTGCGCCGCGAGCGCCGCGAGCAGCGCCGCCTTGCCGCCCGGGCCCGCACAGCCGTCGAGCCACCGCTCGTCGCGGCCCTCGACGGGTGCGGCCGCGAGGGCCATGGCCACCAGCTGGCTTCCCTCGTCCTGCACGCCCGCGCGGCCCTCGCGGACCGCCTCCAGCGCGCCCGGTTCGCCGCCCTCGGCCATCCGGACGGCGTACGGCGACCAGCGGCCCGGCAGTGCCGAGTCCTCGCCGACGGCCTCCAGCAGTTCCTCCGGCGTGGACCGGCCCGGGCGGGCCACCAGGGTCACCTCGGGCCGTTCGTTGTCGGCCTCCAGCAGGTCCTCGATGCCCGCGCGCCCGCCGCCCAGCGAGTCCCACAGGGCGCTGACGACCCACCTGGGGTGCGAGTGGTACACCGCGAGGTGTTCCTCGGCGTCGTCCTCGTAGGGCGGGGCGACGCGCTCCAGCCAGCCGTCCAGGTCGTGGGCGGCGATCTTCCGCAGGACGGCGTTCACGAACTTGGCGCGTCCGTCCCCGAGCACCACCCGGGCCAGTTCCACGCTCGCCGAGACCGCTGCGTGCGTGGGGATGCGGGTGCCGAGCAGCTGGTGGGCACCGAGCGAGAGCACGTCCAGCACCGGCGGGTCGACCTCGCGCAGCGGGCGGTCGATGCACGCCTTGATGACGGCGTCGTAGGTGCCCTGGCGGCGCAGTGTCCCGTAGACCAGCTCGGTGGCCAGTGCCGCGTCGCGCGCCTGGAAGGTCTCGTCCTGGCGGGCCTTCTTGAGCAGCGGCGGCAGCACGAGGTTGGCGTAGGCGTCGCGCTCGTCCACCGCCCGCAGCACCTCGAAGGCCAGCATCCGGACGGGATCCTTCTTGGGCCGGCGGTGGGGCTTGGCCTGCTTGCCGCCCGCGCCTGCGGGGGCAGGCTTGCGTCGGGGCTGACGGGGCTGTTCGCTCACGTGAAAGGTGCTCCGGGGTTACGAGTGCTGCGAGTGCTACAGGTGTTACGAGTGGTGCCGGTCCTGCGGGTCCTGCGGATCCTGCACGTGGTGCGCGTAGTGCGCGTGGTGCGTGGGGACGTCCGCGCTCGGGCGTCGTCCCCACCGATCAGCCTACGTCGGCTCCGCCGAGCCGCTCTCCGGGAGCGATCCGTACCCCGCGCGCCCAGTCGGCGGCCCGCATCGGCTTCTTGCCCTGCGGCTGCACCCACAGCAGCTCCACGGCATGCGAGCCGGTGCCGGCGTACACGTTGTTCTTGGCGGGGGACAGCTCGCCCGGTTCCAGGTCCGTGCGGTCGGGCACCAGGCCCAGCGAGATCAGCTTGAGGCGTTCGCCGCGGAAGACGGTCCACGCGCCCGGGGCGGGCGTGCAGCCGCGCACCACGCGGTCGGCGCGCATCGCGGGAGCGGTCCAGTCGATCCGGGCGTCCTCCACGGTGATCTTGGGCGCGTGGGAGATTCCGTCGTGGGGCTGTTCGACGGCGCGCAGGGTGCCGTCCTCGATGCCGTCCATGGTGGCGGCGAGCAGTCCGGACCCGGCGAAGGCGAGCCGGGTGAGCAGGTCGCCGCTGGTGTCGGTGGGCCGGATCTCCTCGGTGAGGATGCCGTAGACCGGGCCGGTGTCCAGGCCTTCCTCGATGCGGAAGGTGGAGGCGCCGGTGACCTGGTCCCCCGCGATGATCGACTGCTGGACGGGCGCGGCTCCGCGCCATGCGGGCAGCAGCGAGAAGTGCAGGTTGACCCAGCCGTGCCGGGGGATGTCGAGGGCGCTCTTGGGGATCAGTGCGCCGTAGGCGACGACCGGGCAGCAGTCCGGGTCGATCTCGCGCAGCCGGGCCTGGAAGTCGGGGTCGCGGGGGCGGACGGGCTTGAGCACCTCGATGCCCGCTTCCTCGGCGCGTTCGGCGACCGGGCTGGCGACGAGGCGGCGGCCGCGGCCGGCCGGTGCGTCGGGCCGGGTGATGACGGCGGCGACCTCGTGCCGCCCGGAGGCGATCAGGGCGTCCAGGGCGGGTACGGCGACCTCGGGGGTGCCTGCGAAGACGAGCTTCACTGGGGACTACCTCGCTATCTCGGCTGTCAGCAGCGCACCAGTCTATGGGGCGCGGGTCGGGCCGCCCACCTGTGGTGTTGAGGGGGCGTACGCACAGGCGCGCGCCTCTCGCATATGCCGACACGCCCCCACAGCGTGACCTGGGCGACGGGTGGCGCGTTGTCAAGAGAGATTGACCGAAACGGGCCGCGCGTGAACGGTGTCTGCGGCCCGATCCGCCCTTCAGCACCGGTTCGAGAGGCTTCTTCATGGCCGACCACGCCACCCACGACGCGCAAGCCCGGGCCAGCCTGCACCTCCTGGTACGGGACATCGAGCGGGTTCGCCGGCAGGTGGATGCCCTGCGTACGCTCACCGCCCAGCTCGGCAACGTGTACCGCCCCCGCCGGTCGGGTCCCTCCACCGGCTTCGTCGTCTACGGCCGGGCGCCCGCGCCGACCGTCCGCCTCGCGCAGGAGCTGCGGGACAGCGTCGAGACGCTGGTCACCGCGGCGGTGGACTTCGACCGCTCGCTCGGTTTCTCGTGGGACGCGGTCGGTTCGGCGCTCGGTGTCACCAAGCAGGCCGTGCACCGCCGCTACGGGGCCCGGCGGGCCCAGTCCGCCGAGTCCGCGGAGCCGCCGACCGAGGGGACGACCACCCGGACCCTGGGGCCGCTGCCGACCGTCCCGGCGGCCCGCTCGATGCCGCCGCAGCCGGTGCGCGAGGAGGCCCAGGCGGCCGCCGCCGGGGGTGTTGCCGGGCGGGGGCTCGCAGAGGCGCCCCGCTCCCCCGCCTTCCCCGGTCCGCGTAACGGCTGAGGGACGTCCTGCCGCCGGGACGCCGACCCCCGACGGCCGGCCGCGCCTGCTCGCCGCGCCTGAGTCCACCCCCGGTGGGGGCACCGTACGGTCGCCCCCGCCGGGGGTTTCGGCGTGCGGTGACGGCGTTGGGCGCACCGCGTCGGCGGCGTTGTGCGCACCGCGTCGGCGCGTCGGCGTCAGCCGATGTCGAGTGGGTCGATCCGGACCCGGACGGCGTCCGCCGCCGGGACCCCCTTCGCCAGCCGGGCCGCCTGCGCCGACTTCAGGGCGGCCGCCAGGGCGGCTCCGCTGCCCGGCGGGACCCGGACCAGCGCCCGCTCCCCGGGGGACGGCTCGCCGCGCCGCCCCGGGAGCGGCACCGGCCCCAGGATCTCGGCGTCGGGCGGCAGCCCGGCTCCGGCCAGGAAGGCCTCCACGGCCTCGCCCCGGCCGGCCACCGCCGCCATCCGGGAGACCGGGGGGAAGCCGAGCTGGGACCGCTCCGCGAGCTCCCGTACGGCATGGCCCACCGGGTCCCACCGGACGAGCGCCTGGACGGGCCGCAGCGTCGGCTCGGCGACCACCACGACCTGGCCGTCGCCCCGGACCAGGGAGGCGGCGGCGATCCACCGCCGCAGCGCGTCCTCGCCGGCCCGCAGGTCCGGCCGGGTCAGCATGGCCCAGCCGTCGAGCAGGAGCGCGGCCGCGTACCCGGCTCCGGCGGCCACCGGTTCGGCGCCCGGGGTGCACACCACCAGGGCGGGCCGGTCCGGCACCTCGTCGAGGACGTGGTCGCGTCCGGAGGTCCGTACGGCCACGGCAGGGAAGGCGCGTCCCAGTTCCTCGGCGGTGCGCCGCGCGCCGACCACCTGGGCCCGCAGCCGGAACGATCCGCATTCCTCGCAGTGCCAGGACGGCTCGCCCCGCCCGCACCACCCGCACCTCAGGTCCCGCTCGTCGGGGGCCTCCAGCGGTCCCGCGCAGACCGTGCAGCGGGCGGGGGTGCGGCACCGCTCGCACGCCAGCCGGGGCACGTAGCCCCGCCGCGGTACCTGCACGAGTACGGGCCCGGTCTTCAGCCCTTCCCGTACGGTCTCCCAGGCCAGGCTCGGCAGGCGCGCGGCCCGGGCGGCCTCGTCGCGGGCGAGCAGCTCGTCCCCGACGGTCCGGATCCGGGGCGCGCAGGCCCGTACGGTCTCGCGGTCGGCGATCAGGGGCCTGGCCCAGCCGGACTCGACCAGCTGGGCGGCCTCCACGGTGCAGCTAGTGCTGCCCGCGAGGAAGCCGCAGCCGTCGTTGACGGCGCGCAGTTCCAGTACCTCCCGGACGTGCGGGAAGGGGGCGTTGTCGTCGCTGTGGCTGGAGTCGCCGTCGTCCCAGACGGCGACCAGCCCGAGGTCCCGTACGGGTGCGAACATCGCTGCCCGGGTGCCGATGACGGCCCGCACGGAGCCCCGGTGGACCGCCAGCCATTGGCGGTAGCGCTTCTCGGGCCCCGACTCGGCGGTCAGCAGCGCGTGCCGGCCCTCGCCGAGCAGGGCGGTCAGGGCGGCGTCGACGCGGGCGGCGGTCCGCCCGTCGGGGAGCACGGCGAGGGCCCCGCGCCCGGAGGCCAGGGTGGCGGCCATGGCGCGGGCGAGTTCGTCGGCCCAGCCGGGGCCGGGCAGGGCGGTCCACACGGCGCGCGGGGCGCCGCCGGTGGCGAGGGCGCGCAGGAAGGCGGGCCCGGCGCCGTACCGCTCCCAGCCGGCGGGCTCGGGGGCCGGGGGTGGCGGCAGGGGTTCCGGTGAGGGCTTGGCCTCGGCGCGGGCGCTCCGCGCGGGCAGGGCGAGCTGGAGCACGTCGGCGAGGCTGCCCGCGTACCGGTCGGCGACGGCCCGGGCGAGCGCGAGCATGCGGGGGCTGAGGACCACCTCGGGCGAGACCACGTGGGCGAGGGCGGCCAGTGCGCCGTCGTAGTCGGACTCGGCGCGGCGCTCCACGATGAAGCCGTCGATGAGGCCGCCGCCCTCGCGGCGGCCGCCGCGCACGTGGTGGGAGCCGGCGCCGAACCGGACGCGGACGCGGACGCCGGGCTGGGCGGCCTCGGAGAGCTCCTCGGGGACGGCGTAGTCCCAGAGCTGGTCGAGGTGGAGCACGCCCTTGTTCACGAGGATCCGGGCGACGGGCAGCTCGGCGGCGAGGGCGGCCCCGCGCCAGGTGCGCGGCTTCGCCTTGGGCGCCTTGGCCTTCGCCTCGGCGACCATGTCCCGGATCAGCGCGAGCTGCTCCGGCGGGGACTCATTCGCGCTGCTCACATCAGCATTCTTACCAAAGTCCACTGACAGGCACGGCATGCGAACGGCCCCGGACCAGCTGGTCCGGGGCCGTTCGGCGATCGTCCGGGGACGAGGGGGCCAGGCCCTACAGGCCGGCGGCCGTGCGCAGCGCGTCCACGCGGTCGGTGCGCTCCCAGGTGAAGTCCGGCAGCTCACGGCCGAAGTGACCGTAGGCGGCGGTCTGGGCGTAGATCGGGCGCAGCAGGTCCAGGTCGCGGATGATCGCGGCCGGGCGCAGGTCGAAGACCTCGCCGATCGCGTCCTCGATCTTCTGGACCTCCACCTTGGCGGTGCCGAAGGTCTCGACGAAGAGACCGACGGGCTCGGCCTTGCCGATGGCGTACGCGACCTGCACCTCGCAGCGCGAGGCGAGGCCTGCGGCGACCACGTTCTTGGCGACCCAGCGCATGGCGTAGGCGGCGGAGCGGTCGACCTTCGACGGGTCCTTGCCGGAGAAGGCGCCGCCACCGTGGCGAGCCATGCCGCCGTAGGTGTCGATGATGATCTTGCGGCCGGTGAGGCCGGCGTCGCCCATCGGGCCGCCGATCTCGAAGCGGCCGGTCGGGTTCACCAGGAGGCGGTAGCCCTCGGTGTCGAGCTTGATGCCGTCCTCGACGAGCTGGGCCAGGACGTGCTCGACGACGAACTCGCGGATGTCGGGCGCGAGCAGCGAGTCGAGGTCGATGTCCGAGGCGTGCTGCGAGGAGACCACGACGGTGTCCAGGCGCACGGCCTTGTCGCCGTCGTACTCGATGGTGACCTGGGTCTTGCCGTCGGGGCGCAGGTACGGGATGGTCCCGTTCTTGCGGACCTCGGACAGGCGGCGGGACAGCCGGTGCGCGATGTGGATCGGCAGCGGCATGAGCTCGGGGGTCTCGTCGCAGGCGTAGCCGAACATCAGGCCCTGGTCGCCGGCGCCCTGCTTGTCGAGCTCGTCCTCGTCGCCCTCCACGCGCTTCTCGTAGGCGGTGTCGACGCCCTGCGCGATGTCCGGGGACTGGGCGCCGATGGACACCGACACGCCGCAGGAGGCGCCGTCGAAGCCCTTCTTGGAGGAGTCGTAGCCGATCTCGAGGATCTTGTCCCGGACGAGCTGCGCGATCGGCGCGTACGCCTTCGTCGTCACCTCTCCCGCGATGTGCACGAGACCCGTGGTGATCAAGGTCTCCACGGCGACGCGCGAGGTCGGGTCCTCGGTGAGGAGCGCGTCGAGGATCGTGTCGCTGATCTGGTCAGCGATCTTGTCGGGGTGGCCCTCGGTGACGGACTCCGAGGTGAACAGACGACGGGACACAACGCTCCCTGGGGTTGCAGCGGCTGCTGGCTGATCATTTGGCGGAACCACATCGGGGGCTGCGCCCGATCACGTTCCGGATGCAGTTTATCGGTCGCCACCGTTTCCTGGGCCACCCGTCTCGCCTTATGGGAGCCGTGTGACCTGCGGCACTCCCATTCTTACCCACGGAAGTGACCTGGAGAAGGGGAAACGGCCCAGGCGCGTCGCGACTAGAGCCGGGCCGCCACCTGGTCCCAAATCACCTCGGCCAGAGCCTCCTTCGGACCATGGGGCACCTGCGTCTCAGAGCCATCGGAGGCCAGGATGACCGCTTCATTCTCCTCAGAACCAAAGGTTCGGGCCTCTCCGACCTCGTTCACGACGAGAAGATCACAGCCCTTCCGGGCGAGCTTGGCGCGGCCGTTCGCGAGGACGTCGTCGGTCTCGGCGGCGAATCCCACGACCACCTGACCGGCCCTGGCACGATCGGCCGAGATCTCCGCGAGAACGTCCGGATTCCGCACGAGCGCCACCGGCGCCGGCTCCTGCCCGTCCTTCTTCTTGATCTTTCCGCCCGCGTATGCGGCGGGCCGGAAGTCGGCCACGGCCGCTGCCATCACCACGGCGTCGGCGTCCGCGGCGGCCTTGAGCACGGCCTCCCGCAGCTGCACGGCCGTCCCCACCCGTACGACGTCCACCCCGGCCGGGTCGGCCAGCGCGGTGTTGGCCGACACCAGGGTGACCCGGGCGCCGCGGGCGACGGCGGTACGCGCGAGGGCGTAGCCCTGCTTGCCGGAGGAGCGGTTGCCGAGGAAGCGGACCGGGTCCAGCGGCTCCCGCGTGCCGCCCGCGCTGATCACCACGTGCCGCCCGGCGAGGTCGGGCTCGGCCACCCCGCGGGCCAGGACCCTGCGGCAGACCTCGTAGATCTCCTCGGGGTCGGGCAGCCGGCCCTTGCCGGTGTCCTTGCCGGTCAGCCGGCCGACGGCGGGCTCGATGACGAGGGCGCCGCGCCGGCGCAGCGTGGCCACGTTCTCCTGGGTGGCGGGGTGCTCCCACATCTCGGTGTGCATGGCCGGGGCGAAGACCACCGGGCAGCGGGCGGTGAGCAGGGTGTTCGTGAGCAGGTCGTCGGCGAGCCCGTGGGCGGCCTTGGCCAGCATGTCCGCCGTGGCGGGGGCGACGACGACGAGGTCGGCGGACTGCCCGATGCGCACGTGGGGCACCTCGTGGACGGATTCCCAGACCTCGCTGGAGGCCGGGTTCCCGGAGAGGGCGGACCAGGTCGCCTCCCCCACGAAGTTCAGGGAGGCCGCGGTGGGCACCACCCGCACGTCGTGGCCGGACTCGGTCAGCCGGCGCAGCAGCTCGCACGCCTTGTAGGCGGCGATCCCGCCGCTGACTCCCAGTACGACCTTCGGCTTGTCCACCACGTACTTCCCTTCGACGGCTGCGACGCGTTCGGCTCTGATCGTCGTCGTACCCACCCATGACACACCACAGGCCCGGCAGATGTTCTGCCGGGCCTGTGGTGAAAGGACTTCTGGTGCCTTACTGGGCCGGGGCCTCGATGGCCTCGGAGGTCAGCAGACCCGCGTTGATCTCGCGCAGCGCGATCGAAAGCGGCTTCTCGTGGACGTGGGTGTCCACCAGCGGGCCGACGTACTCGAGCAGGCCCTCACCGAGCTGCGAGTAGTACGCGTTGATCTGACGCGCGCGCTTGGCCGCGTAGATCACGAGGCTGTACTTCGAGTCCGTAGCCTCGAGCAGCTCGTCGATCGGCGGGTTGATGATGCCCTCGGGCGCAGTGATGGAAGAGGACACGCTCTACCTTCCGAAGATGGGTGAAAGATGGGGCCGTCCTGGAATCGACCGAATCAAAAACATCGATCAACGATCAGACAACTGCCATCAAGGCTAGCAGCTCACGGGCCACGTCCTCGACGGAGGTGTTGACCAGGGTGGTGTCGAACTCGGATTCGGCAGCGAGTTCGATCTTGGCGGCCGCGAGCCGGCGCTCGATGACCTCCGCCGATTCGGTGCCCCGGCCGGTCAGCCGGCGGACCAGCTCGTCCCAGCTCGGCGGGGCCAGGAAGACCAGCTGGGCGTCGGGCTTGGACTCGCGGACGAGCCGTGCGCCCTGGAGATCGATCTCCAGCAGTACCGGCTCGCCGTTGTCCAGGCGTTCCAGCACCGCGCCGCGGGGGGTGCCGTAGCGGTTGCCCGCGAACTCGGCCCACTCCAGCAGCTCGCCGTTGGCGATCAGCTTGTCGAACTCGTCGTCATTGACGAAGAAGTAGTGGACTCCGTGTCGCTCACCGGGCCGCGGCTTGCGGGTGGTGGCCGACACCGAGAGCCATACCTCGGGGTGAACCTTGCGCATATGCGCGACGACCGTGCTCTTGCCGACCCCTGAAGGGCCGGAGAGCACGGTCAGCCGCGGACGAACCTCTGCTGCCATAGAGCGATTATCCAGGTTCTCAGGACTGCCTGAGAACGCCGGGAGAACTTCAGGCGACGCCTCAGGCGCCGGTGCTGCCGAACTCGCGCTCCAGAGAGGCGATCTGGTTGGAACCGAGACCTCGGACACGCCGGGACTCGGAGATGCCGAGACGCTCCATGATCTGCTTGGCGCGCACCTTGCCCACGCCAGGCAGAGACTCCAGCAGGGCGGAGACCTTCATCTTGCCGATGACGTCGTTCTCCTGGCCCGTCTTGATGACCTCTTGGAGCGAGGCACCGGAGTGCTTGAGTCGATTCTTGACCTCGGCCCGCTCCCGGCGAGCCGCGGCGGCCTTTTCGAGCGCGGCTGCGCGCTGTTCAGGGGTAAGGGGCGGAAGAGCCACGCCTACGTCACCTCGGATGTCGAACTGTCGGATACGGACCGGTGGGCAGCCCGAAGGCACCACACCTGGCGAGCTCCCGAACAGCGATCGAAACGCGTTCGCTGCACGTTCACTCTGGTCGGAGACTAGCGGCCAACAACGCTCCAGTCAGCGAGAACGGACGAAAAGTCCTGGTCAGCCTCCACTGAACCGTACATCACGGACAAAATACCCCGGTTTTGTCCGATGAAGAGCGTTCGAGTTTCGCCAAGAAATGCGAGAGGCCCTGCCGCGGAGGTGCGGCAGGGCGTCCCGGGTGAGGCGATTACGCGGTGACGGCCTCGTGGATCTCGTCGGCGAAGCGCCGCGCCGCGTCGCGCAGGGCGCTCACGTCCGGACCGTGCTTCAGGACCCCCCGCGAGACGTTCGGGACCACGTTGCGCACGGCCTTGCCGAAGACGCCCGGCAGGTCCGCCGCCGTCGCGCCCTGCGCGCCGATGCCGGGGGCCAGCAGCGGCCCGTTGATGTCCAGGTCGAAGGAGGACAGATCGCCCAGCGTGGCACCGACCACCGCGCCGAAGGAGCCCATGGGGGTGGCGTCCGCGTTCTCCGCCGCCAGGTGCGCCAGCATCGTCGCGCCGATCGTCCGGCCGTCCTCGCGGACCGCCCGCTGGACCTCGGCGCCCTCCGGGTTCGAGGTCAGTGCCAGGACGAACAGGCCCGCGCCCGACTCCCGGGCCAGGTCGACGGCCGGCTTCAGCGAGCCGTAGCCCAGGTACGGGGAGACCGTCAGCGCGTCCGAGAACAGCGGCGAGGCAGGGTCCAGGAAGGCCGAGGCGTACGCCGCCATGGTCGAGCCGATGTCCCCGCGCTTCGCGTCCATGACGACCAGCGTCCCGGCCGCCCGGGCATCCGCCACGGCCCGCTCCAGGACGGCCACGCCCTTCGAACCGAACCGCTCGAAGAAGGCCGCCTGGGGCTTGAAGACCGCCACCGACTCGGCGAGCGCCTCGACGACCGTACGGGAGAACCGCTCCAGGCCCGCGATGTCGTCCTGCAGGCCCCACTGCGCCAGCAGGGCGGCGTGCGGGTCGATGCCGACGCACAGCGGGCCGCGGGAGTCCATCGCCGCGCGCAGGCGGGTGCCGAACGGGGTCACAGTCACTTGGTGGCCTTTCGGGTCTCGGCGCCCACCGCTTCGGCGAGCGTCGCGTACGGGCTGTTGGCCAGGCGCGCGGCAAGGCCCTTGTGGATGGCGCGGGCGTAGAACGGGCCCTCGTAGATGAAGGCGCTGTAGCCCTGGATCAGCGTGGCGCCGGCCAGGATCCGCTGCCAGGCGTCCTCGGCGTTCTCGATGCCGCCGACCCCCACCAGGACCAGGCGGTCCCCCACGCGGGCGTACAGGCGGCGCAGGACCGCCAGCGAGCGCTCCTTGACCGGGGCGCCGGAGAGCCCGCCGGTCTCCTTCACCAGGGACGGGGAGGACTTCAGGCCGAGCCCCTCGCGGGCGATGGTGGTGTTCGTCGCGATGATGCCGTCCAGGCCCAGCTCCAGGGCCAGGTCGGCGACCGCGTCGACGTCCTCGTCCGCCAGGTCGGGGGCGATCTTGACCAGCAGCGGCACCCGGCGGTCGGTCACCGTGCGGTCGGCGGCTTCGCGTACGGCCGTCAGCAGCGGGCGCAGCGACTCGGTGGCCTGGAGGTTGCGCAGGCCCGGGGTGTTCGGGGAGGAGACGTTCACCACGAGGTAGTCGGCGTGCCGGGCGAGGCGCTCGGTGGAGGCGACGTAGTCCCCCACGGCCTCTTCCTCGGGCACGACCTTCGTCTTGCCGATGTTGACGCCGACGACGGTCCTGAAGACGGCCTCACGGGCTGCCAGGCGGGCCGCCACGGCCGCCGAGCCCTCGTTGTTGAAGCCCATGCGGTTGATCAGCGCGCGGTCCGCCACGAGGCGGAAGAGCCGCTTCTTCGGGTTGCCGGGCTGCGGCTCGGCCGTGACCGTGCCGATCTCGATGTGGTCGAAGCCGAGCATCGACATGCCGTCGATGGCGACGGCGTTCTTGTCGAAGCCGGCGGCGAGGCCGAAGGGGCCGTGCATGCGCAGGCCGAGGGCCTCGGTGCGGAGCTCCTCGTAGCGCGGGGCCAGGGCGGCCGCGACGAAGGTGCGCAGCACGGGGGTGCGGGCGGCGAGGCGGATCCAGCGGAAGGCCAGGTAGTGGGCCTGCTCCGGGTCCATCCGCTTGAAGACCAGGTTGAAGAACGTTTTGTACATCGTCGGAAAATCCCTCTGCGCTCGTGAAGAGGGGGACACCCGTCGTGAAACCGGTGTCCCCCTCCCCGTGTCCGGGCTGTACGGGCCTGCGTCAGTCGCGGGCGGCGGTCAGGTGCTCCGCGTGCTCCTGGAGGGAGCGGACGCCCACGTCGCCGCGGTTGAGCGCGTCGATGCCCTGGACGGCGGCGGCGAGCGCCTGGACCGTGGTCAGGCAGGGGACGCTGCGGGCCACGGCCGCCGTACGGATCTCGTAGCCGTCGAGGCGGCCGCCGGTGCCGTACGGGGTGTTGACGATCAGGTCGACCTGGCCGTCGTGGATCAGCTGGACGATGGTCTTCTCGCCGTTCGGGCCCTCGCCCTCGCTGAGCTTGCGCACCACGGTGGCGTTGATGCCGTTGCGGCGCAGCACCTCGGCGGTGCCGGAGGTGGCCATCAGCTCGAAGCCGTGGGCGACGAGCTCGCGCGCCGGGAAGATCATCGAGCGCTTGTCGCGGTTGGCCACGGAGATGAAGGCGCGGCCCTTGGTGGGCAGCGGGCCGTAGGCGCCGGCCTGCGACTTGGCGTAGGCGGTGCCGAAGACGGCGTCGATGCCCATGACCTCGCCGGTGGAGCGCATCTCGGGGCCGAGGACGGTGTCCACGCCGCGGCCGTGGATGTCGCGGAAGCGCGACCACGGCATGACGGCCTCCTTGACGGAGATCGGCGCGTCGATCGGCAGGGTGCCGCCGTCGCCGGTCTTCGGCAGCAGGCCCTCCTCGCGCAGCTCGGCGATGGTGGTGCCGAGCGAGATGCGGGCGGCGGCCTTCGCGAGCGGGACGGCGGTGGCCTTCGAGGTGAAGGGGACGGTCCGGGAGGCGCGCGGGTTGGCCTCCAGGACGTAGAGGATGTCCCCGGCCATCGCGAACTGGATGTTGATCAGGCCGCGGACGCCGACGCCCTTGGCGATCGCCTCGGTGGAGGCGCGCAGGCGCTTGATGTCGTAGCCGCCGAGGGTGATCGGGGGCAGGGCGCAGGCCGAGTCGCCGGAGTGGATGCCGGCTTCCTCGATGTGCTCCATGACGCCGCCGAGGTAGAGCTCGTGGCCGTCGTAGAGGGCGTCGACGTCGATCTCGATCGCGTCGTCGAGGAAGCGGTCGACCAGCACGGGGCGGGTCGGGGAGATCTCGGTGGACTCGGCGATGTACGACTCAAGGCGGGCCTCGTCGTAGACGATCTCCATGCCGCGGCCGCCGAGCACGTAGGACGGGCGGACCAGGACCGGGTAGCCGATCTCGTCGGCGATCGCCTTCGCACCCGCGAAGGTGGTGGCGGTGCCGTGCTTGGGGGCCGGCAGGCCGGCGTCGGCGAGGACCTGGCCGAAGGCGCCGCGGTCCTCGGCGGCGTGGATGGCCTCCGGGGAGGTGCCGACGACGGGGACGCCGTTGTCCTTGAGGGCCTGGGCGAGACCGAGGGGGGTCTGGCCGCCGAGCTGGACGACGACACCGGCGATGGGGCCGGCCAGCGACTCGGCGTGGACGATCTCCAGCACGTCCTCGAGCGTCAGCGGCTCGAAGTACAGGCGGTCGGAGGTGTCGTAGTCGGTGGAGACGGTCTCCGGGTTGCAGTTGACCATCACGGTCTCGTAGCCGGCGTCGCTGAGGGCGAAGGAGGCGTGGACGCAGGAGTAGTCGAACTCGATGCCCTGGCCGATGCGGTTCGGGCCGGAGCCCAGGATGATCACCGCGGGCTTGGTGCGGGGCGCGACCTCGGACTCCTCGTCGTACGAGGAGTAGAAGTACGGGGTCTTCGCGGCGAACTCGGCGGCGCAGGTGTCGACCGTCTTGTAGACCGGGCGGACGCCGAGGGCGTGCCGGACCTCGCGGACGACGTCCTCGCGCAGGCCGCGGATCTCGGCGATCTGGGCGTCGGAGAAGCCGTGGCGCTTGGCCTCGGCGAGCAGCTCGGGGCCGAGCTTCTCGGCGGCGGTCAGCTCGTCCGCGATCTCCTTGATGAGGAAGAGCTGGTCGACGAACCAGGGGTCGATCTTCGTGAACTCGAAGACCTCTTCCTGGGTGGCGCCGGCACGGATGGCCTGCATGACGGTGTTGATGCGGCCGTCGGTCGGGCGGACCGCGGTGGCGAGGAGCTCGTCCTTGTCGCCGGTGGGGCCGACGAAGGTGAACTGCGAGCCCTTCTTCTCCAGGGAGCGCAGGGCCTTCTGGAGGGCCTCGGTGAAGTTGCGGCCGATGGCCATGGCCTCGCCGACCGACTTCATGGTGGTGGTGAGGGTGGCGTCGGCCAGCGGGAACTTCTCGAAGGCGAAGCGCGGGGCCTTGACGACGACGTAGTCGAGGGACGGCTCGAAGGAGGCCGGGGTCTTCTCGGTGATGTCGTTGGGGACCTCGTCGAGCGTGTAGCCGATGGCCAGCTTGGCGGCGATCTTGGCGATCGGGAAGCCGGTGGCCTTCGACGCGAGCGCCGAGGAGCGGGAGACGCGCGGGTTCATCTCGATGACGATGACGCGGCCGTCGGCCGGGTCGATCGCGAACTGGATGTTGCAGCCGCCGGTGTCGACGCCGACCTCGCGGATGATCGCGATGCCGATGTCGCGCAGCCGCTGGTACTCGCGGTCGGTCAGGGTCATCGCCGGGGCGACGGTGATCGAGTCACCGGTGTGGACGCCCATCGGGTCGAAGTTCTCGATGGAGCAGACGACGACCACGTTGTCCTTGGTGTCGCGCATCAGCTCCAGCTCGTACTCCTTCCAGCCGAGGATGGACTCCTCCAGGAGCACCTCGGTGGTCGGGGAGAGCGTGAGGCCCTGGCCGGCGATGCGGCGCAGCTCGTCCTCGTCGTGGGCGAAGCCGGAGCCGGCGCCGCCCATGGTGAAGGAGGGACGGACGACGACGGGGTAGCCGCCGAGGGTGTCGACGCCCTTGATGACGTCGTCCATCGAGTGGCAGATGACCGAGCGGGCGGACTCGCCGTATCCGATCTTGGCCTTGACGGCCTCGACGACGCCCTTGAAGAGCTCGCGGTCCTCGCCCTTGTTGATGGCCTCGACGTTGGCGCCGATGAGCTCGACGCCGTACTTCTCCAGCACACCCTGCTCGTGCATGGAGATCGCGGTGTTGAGCGCGGTCTGGCCGCCGAGGGTCGGGAGGAGCGCGTCGGGGCGCTCCTTGGCGATGATCTTCTCGACGAACTCGGGGGTGATCGGCTCGACGTACGTGGCGTCGGCGATCTCCGGGTCGGTCATGATCGTCGCGGGGTTGGAGTTCACCAGGATGACCCGCAGGCCCTCGGCCTTGAGGATGCGGCAGGCCTGGGTGCCGGAGTAGTCGAACTCGGCGGCCTGTCCGATGACGATCGGGCCGGAGCCGATGACCAGGACGGACTGGATATCGGTGCGCTTAGGCACGCTCGGCCTCCATCAGAGATACGAAGCGGTCGAAGAGGTACGCGGCGTCGTGCGGGCCGGCGGCCGCCTCGGGGTGGTACTGGACGCTGAAGGCCGGCTGGTCGAGCAGCTGGAGGCCTTCGACGACGTTGTCGTTCAGGCAGACGTGGGAGACCTCGGCGCGGCCGTAGGCGGTCTCGGTGACCTTGTCGAGGGGCGCGTCGACGGCGAAGCCGTGGTTGTGCGCGGTGATCTCGACCTTGCCGGTGGTGCGGTCCTGCACGGGCTGGTTGATGCCGCGGTGGCCGTACTTCAGCTTGTAGGTGCCGAAGCCGAGCGCGCGGCCCAGGATCTGGTTGCCGAAGCAGATGCCGAAGAGCGGGGTCTTGCGCTCCAGCACGCCCTGCATGACGGCGACGGGGCCGTCGGCGGTGGCCGGGTCGCCCGGGCCGTTGGAGAAGAACACGCCGTCGGGGTTCACCGCGTAGACGTCCTCGACGGTGGCGGTGGCGGGCAGCACGTGCACCTCGATGCCGCGCTCGGCCATCCGGTGCGGGGTCATGCCCTTGATGCCGAGGTCGACGGCGGCGACGGTGAAGCGCTTCTCGCCGATCGCGGGGACGACGTAGGTCTCCTTGGTGGCGACCTCGGCGGAGAGGTTCGCGCCCTTCATCTGCGGCTGCGCCTGGACCTTGGCCAGCAGGGCCTCGTCGCGGATGCCGACCCAGGCCTCGCCCGAGAAGATGCCGACGCGCATGGCGCCGCGCTCGCGCAGGTGGCGGGTCAGGGCGCGGGTGTCGATGCCGGAGATGCCGACGACGCCCTGCTTGACGAGCTCCTCGTCCAGCGAGCGCCGGGAGCGCCAGTTGGAGGGGACGCGGGCGGGGTCGCGTACGACGTAGCCGGCGACCCAGATGCGGGAGGACTCGGGGTCCTCGTCGTTGACGCCGGTGTTGCCCACGTGCGGGGCGGTCATCACGACGACCTGCCGGTGGTACGACGGGTCGGTGAGGGTCTCCTGGTAGCCGGTCATGCCGGTGGAGAACACGGCCTCGCCGAAGGTCTCCCCCACAGCGCCGTAGGCGCGGCCGCGGAAGATCCGACCGTCCTCCAGGACGAGTACGGCGGGAGCTTTGGCTGCTCCCCTGGTGGAGGTCGTCATCGTTCGGCGCCTTCCGTCGTGATGGATGAGTTCATGAGATTGATGGCTTCGACCCAGGCGGCGTGTTCGGCCGCGCGGTCGGAGCGGAATCCGGAGTCGATCAGCTTGTCGCCGTGCGCCCAGGTGACGACGAGGAGACCGCCCTCGGTGAGTACCTTGCCCGCGATTCCCTTGTCGAGGCGGGCGCCGCGCAGCTGCGCGGCCGGTACGAAGAAGTCGCCTGCGCCCGGTCGGACCACATCGAGGCCCGCGTCGGTGAGCGTGAGCTCGACCCGGCTGCGCAGGCCCAGACCGTGCGCGACGATCCGGTCGAGCCACTGCCCGGCGGTGGTGGACCCGTGGTACCGGCCGGTCAGGGCCAGCCGGTGCTCGGGAAGACCGTCGGGTGCGGCGGGCAGCTCCGGCAGATCGTTCTGCAGAGCGCCGCGCCATTTCCAGCCCTGCCGCATCAGCCAGTAGACGAACGCGACGAAGACGGCCAGGCCGATCACCCACGCCATGCGGGCACCGAAGCTGGTCACCTCCGCCGACTGTCGTTCGGCGGCCTCGGCGGCCAGTTGGATTACTGCAGGTGTCACGCCAGTTTCCCGTCCACGACCGTTGCCCGGCCCCGCAGGAAGGTATGAGTGACGCGCCCCGGCAGCTCACGGCCCTCGTAAGGCGTGTTGCGGCTGCGGGAGGCGAAGTGTGCGGGGTCCACGACACCACGGTACGAGGTATCGACCAAGGTCAGGTTCGCGGGTTCACCTGCCGAGACGGGACGGCCGTGGTTCTCCAGGCTGCCGATGCGCGCCGGAGCGAAGCTCATCCGCTCGGCGACACCCGCCCAGTCGAGCAGTCCGGTCTCGACCATCGTCTGCTGGACGACGGAGAGCGCGGTCTCCAGGCCGACCATGCCCATGGCGGCGGCGGCCCACTCGCAGTCCTTGTCCTCGTGCGGGTGCGGGGCGTGGTCGGTGGCGACGATGTCGATCGTGCCGTCGGCGAGCGCCTCGCGCAGGGCCAGCACGTCGCGCTCGGTGCGCAGCGGCGGGTTGACCTTGTAGACCGCGTTGTACGAGCGCACGAGCTCCTCGGTGAGGAGGAGGTGGTGCGGGGTGACCTCGGCGGTGACGTCGATGCCGCGGGACTTGGCCCAGCGGACGATCTCGACGGATCCGGCGGTGGAGAGGTGGCAGATGTGGACGCGGGAGCCGACGTGCTCGGCGAGCAGGACGTCGCGGGCGATGATCGACTCCTCGGCGACGGCCGGCCAGCCGCCGAGACCGAGTTCCGCGGAGACGATGCCCTCGTTCATCTGGGCGCCCTCGGTGAGGCGGGGCTCCTGGGCGTGCTGGGCGACGACTCCGCCGAAGGCCTTCACGTACTCCAGGGCGCGGCGCATGATCACGGCGTCGTCCACGCACTTGCCGTCGTCGGAGAAGACGGTGACGCGGGCGGCGGACTCGTGCATGGCGCCCAGCTCGGAGAGCTGCTTGCCCTCCAGGCCGACGGTGACGGCGCCGATGGGCTGCACGTCGCAGTAGCCGGACTCCTTGCCCAGGCGCCAGACCTGCTCGACGACGCCGGCGGTGTCGGCGACCGGGAAGGTGTTCGCCATGGCGAACACGGCGGTGTAGCCGCCGGAGGCGGCGGCGCGGGTGCCGGTGAGGACGGTCTCGGAGTCCTCGCGGCCGGGCTCGCGCAGGTGGGTGTGCAGGTCGACGAGGCCGGGGAGGAGGATCCGGCCCTCGGCCTCGATGACGGTCGCGCCTTCGGCGGACAGGCCGGTGCCGACCTCGGCGATGGTCTCGCCGTCGATCAGGACGTCCTGCGCCTCGCCGCCGAGTACCTTCGCACCACGGATAAGGATCTTGCTCATGGTTACTTGCTCTCCTCGGTACGGGCGGGGGCGGCGGGGGTGGTGGTGACGGCGGGCTCGGAGCCTCCGAGCAGCAGGTACAGGACGGCCATCCGGGTGGAGACGCCGTTGGCGACCTGCTCGACGGCCGTGCAGCGGTCGGAGTCGGCGACCTGGGCGGTGATCTCCATGCCGCGGTTCATCGGGCCGGGGTGCATCACGATGGCGTGCTCGGGCATCTTCGCCATGCGGTCGCCGTCGAGGCCGTACCGGCGGGAGTACTCGCGCTCGGTCGGGAAGAAGGCGGCGTTCATGCGTTCGCGCTGCACACGCAGCATCATCACCGCATCGGACTTCGGCAGCACCTCGTCGAGGTTGTACGAGACCTCGCAGGGCCAGGTCTCGACGCCGATCGGGACGAGCGTGGGCGGGGCCACCAGGGTGACCTCGGCGCCGAGGGTGTGCAGCAGGTGGACGTTGGAGCGGGCCACGCGGCTGTGCAGGATGTCGCCGACGATGGTGATCCGGCGGCCGTTCAGGTCCTTGCCGAGGCCGGCGTCGCGGCCGACCAGGCGGCGGCGCATGGTGAAGGCGTCCAGCAGGGCCTGGGTGGGGTGCTCGTGGGTGCCGTCGCCGGCGTTGACGACGGCGGATTCGATCCAGCCGGAGGTCGCGAGCCGGTAGGGGGCGCCGGAGGCGTGGTGGCGGATGACGACCGCGTCGGCGCCCATGGCCTCCAGGGTCAGGGCGGTGTCCTTCAGGGATTCGCCCTTGGAAACGGAGGAACCCTTCGCGGAGAAGTTGATGACGTCGGCGGAGAGCCGCTTGGCGGCCGCCTCGAAGGAGATCCGGGTGCGGGTCGAGTCCTCGAAGAAGAGGTTGACGACGGTGAGGCCGCGCAGGGTGGGCAGCTTCTTGATCGGCCGGTCCGCGACACGGGCCATCTCCTCGGCGGTGTCGAGGATCAGGACGGCGTCGTCGCGCGTGAGGTCGGCGGCCGAGATGAGGTGGCGCTTCATCTGGATGGCTCCGTAGGTCGGGAGGGCAGGCGGGCTGACTGCAGGGGTGCGAGCGGGCAGGGCAGGCCTCGGCGCGGGCCCCGGTCGGGGCCCGTCACCCGGAGGGTCTACTGACCTGCTGCCTGGGCGGTCCGCTGGCCGAGCAGCACGGCGTCACGGCCGTCCTCCTCCTGGAGCTGGACCTTGACGGTCTCCCGCAGCGACGTGGGGAGGTTCTTGCCGACGTAGTCGGCGCGGATCGGCAGTTCGCGGTGGCCTCTGTCGACGAGGACCGCGAGCTGCACGGCGCGGGGGCGGCCGAGGTCGCCGAGGGCGTCGAGAGCGGCGCGGATGGTGCGGCCGGAGAAGAGCACGTCGTCGACGAGGACGACGAGGCGGCCGTCGAGGTCGTCGCCGGGGATCTCGGTGCGGCCGATCGCGCGGGCGGGCTTCATCCGCAGGTCGTCGCGGTACATGGTGATGTCGAGGGAGCCGACCGGGATCTTCGTGCCGGTGATCTCTTCGAGCTTGGCGGCCAGCCGGCGGGCGAGGTAGACACCGCGGGTGGGAATGCCGAGGAGCACCACGTCGTCGGCGCCCTTGGCGCGTTCGACGATCTCGTGGGCGATACGGGTCAGGACCCGCGCGATGTCCTGCGCTTCGAGTACGGGGCGCGTGGAATCGTTGTTCTGCTGAGTGTCCATGAAAAGGACCTCCTTCTCCGCCTCACGGGACGGACCTTAAAGGACGTCTGATGTACGCCTCACACGGTACCAGGGAGAGGCCGGTGACTGGGACCGGGCCGGTACGGAATGGCTCTCTCCGGGCTGCTGGGACGAGCACCCAGGGGGGCGACGAAGACCATTCGGCTTGACGCATCCAAGTAACGCTGCGTAACCTCACAGTGAGTTACCAGCCGCGCGGCGGAGCCGCACGTAGTTACGTAGTTACGTAGTCGCAGTGTCCATCAGTCACAGCGTCACAGCGTCCGGGAGCGTTATGTCCAGCGAATACGCCAAACAGCTCGGGGCCAAGCTCCGCGCCATCCGCACCCAGCAGGGCCTTTCCCTCCACGGTGTCGAGGAGAAGTCCCAGGGCCGGTGGAAGGCCGTCGTGGTCGGTTCCTACGAGCGCGGGGACCGCGCCGTGACCGTCCAGCGTCTTGCCGAGCTGGCGGACTTCTACGGGGTTCCGGTGCAGGAGCTGCTGCCGGGTACGACGCCCGGCGGGGCTGCCGAGCCGCCGCCGAAGCTGCGTCTCGACCTGGAGCGCCTGGCGGGCGTCCCCGCCGAGAAGGCCGGCCCGCTGCAGCGTTACGCGGCGACGATCCAGAGCCAGCGGGGCGACTACAACGGCAAGGTGCTGTCGATCCGCCAGGACGACCTGCGCACCCTGGCCGTCATCTACGACCAGTCCCCCTCGGTCCTGACCGAGCAGCTGATCAGCTGGGGCGTGCTGGACGCGGATGCCCGTCGCGCGGTGGCGCACGAGGAACTCTGAGTCCCGGTCTCCGGACCAGCAGAAACGTTTACCGGTGGGCGCCGGACCCTTGCGGGGTCCGGCGCCCACCGGTTTTTTCGTTCCCGCGCCCCGCGCGGCATACGGAAGGGCCCGCAACGCGTACGTTGCGGGCCCTTCCGTATGGCGGTGCCGGCGCCGGTCCGTGCGGTCAGCTCTCGCTGCGCCGCAGGCTCGGCTTCAGGTCCTTGAAGCGGGCCAGCAGCCCGTTCACGAACGAGGGGGACTCGTCCGTCGAGAACTCCTTGGCCAGCTGGACGGCCTCGTCGATGGCCACGGCGTCCGGGGTGTCGTCCACCCAGATCAGCTCGTAGGCACCGAGCCGCAGGATGTTCCGGTCCGCGACCGGCATGCGGTCGAGTTCCCAGTCCACGGCGTAGGTGATGATCAGATCGTCGATGCGGTTCACCTTGTCGGCGTAACCCTCGACGAGATCCATCGTGAAGGCGCTGACCGGCGGCTGCCGGTCGTCCGACCGCGCGTGGCGGATCCAGTCCGCGAGGACCTCGCGGACGGGCACGTCGCGCTGGTCCGCCTCGAAGAGGATCTGGAAGGCGCGCTTGCGCGCATTGCTCCGAGCAGCCACGGGTTAGTTGCTCTTCCGGCCGAGGTAGTCGCTGGTGCGGGTGTCGACCTTGACCGTCTCGCCGGTGGTGACGAAGAGCGGGACCTGGATCTCGTAGCCGGTCTCCAGGGTGGCGGGCTTGGTGCCACCGGTGGAGCGGTCGCCCTGGACGCCCGGGTCGGTGTGCTCGATCTTGAGCTCGACCGCGGCCGGGAGCTCGACGTAGAGCACCTCGCCCTCGTGCTGGGCGACAGAGGCGGTGAAGCCCTCGATCAGGAAGTTGGCGGCGTCGCCGACAGCCTTCTTGTCCACCATCAGCTGGTCGAAGGTGGTCATGTCCATGAAGACGAAGTACTCGCCGTCCATGTAAGAGAACTGCATGTCACGGCGGTCGATGGTGGCCGTCTCGACCTTCGTGCCGGCGTTGAACGTCTTGTCGACGACCTTGCCGGAGAGCACGTGCTTGAGCTTGGTGCGCACGAAGGCCGGGCCCTTGCCGGGCTTGACGTGCTGGAACTCGACGACGGACCAGAGCTGGTCACCGTCGAGCTTGAGCACCATGCCGTTCTTGAGGTCGTTCGTGGAAGCCACGGTTGCGGAATCTCCTGCACTGGAAGACCACGGGTGCGCGCACAGCCCGGCAGAGCCGGCTAGAGCGCGAGCAGCTCCTTGGTCGTAATGGTGAGTAGCTCGGGACCGCCGTCCGCCTCGGGGCGTACGACGAGCGTGTCATCGATCCGGACACCTCCCCGGCCCGGGAGGTGAACCCCCGGTTCGACGGTGACCGGCACGCAAGCGTCCAGTTTACCCATTGCCGTAGGTGCAAGCTGCGGGTCCTCGTCGATTTCGAGGCCCACGCCGTGTCCGGTCGACGGAGCGAGGGCTTCCGAGTGGCCGGCGGAGTCCAGGACGGAGCGTGCGGCATGGTCCACGTCCCGGTACGCGGCCCCCGGCAGCAGGGCCTCGCGCCCGGCCCGCTGGGCGGTGAAGACGAGGTCGTACAGCTCGATCTGCCAGTCGGCGGGGCTGGTGCCGATCACGAAGGTCCGGCCGATCTCGCACCGGTAGCCACGGTAGTTGGCGCCCAGGCAGACCGTGAGGAAGTCGCCCTCCTCCACCCTGCGGTCGGAGGGCCGGTGCCGGGAGCGGCCGGAGTGCGGGCCGGTGCCGACGGCGGTCGGGAAGGCGGGGCCGTCCGCCCCGTGGTCGACGAGCCGCCGCTCCAGCTCCAGCGCGAGGTGCCGTTCGGTGCGCCCGACGAGGATGGACTCCAGCAGCTCCCCGAGGGCCTGGTCGGCGATCTCGGCGGCGATCCGCAGGCAGGCGATCTCCTCCTCGTCCTTGACGAGGCGCTGCTGCTCGACGGCGGTGCCGAGGTCGGCGAGGCGCAGTTTGGGCGCGACGGAGCGCAGGGCCCGGTGGCGGCCGACGGTGAGGTGGTGTTCCTCCACCGCGAGCGAGTCGGCCCGAATGGAGGCGGCCAGATCGGCGGCCGCGACGGCCGGGTCCCCGCCGGGGCTGCCCAGGACGGAGACGTCCAGGTGCTCGTCGGGGCGGCCCTCGTCGGCCTCGCCGGTGGGCGCGCCGGAGCAGAACAGCATGTCCTCGGTGGGGCCGACGAGCAGCACCGCGCCGAGCGGGGACGCCCCGGAGAGGTAGCGGACGTTCGCCGGACGCGTGATCAGCGCGGCGGCGTTCCCCGCGGCGGCGCATCGGTCGCGAAGCAGGTCCCGGCGGGCGGCGTACACGTCTGACATGTCTTCGAGCGTACGAGCGCCCCGCCGATCCGGCCCGGCGAGCGCGTCCGGACGAGCCTGGGACGACCTGGGACGACCTGGGGCGACCTGGGGCGACCTGGGGCGATGCCGTGCCGGATCGGGCGGGAGCCCGGCCTGAGCGGCAGGACGCCCCCTGCTACCCGGGCCAGCCGCCGGGGGCCGACAGGGCGCGGGCCAGCGCCTCGTCGAGGGCGCGGGCGGTGCCCTCGACGTCGAGGTGGGAGTTGTCGATGATCGGCAGTCCGGAGCCGTACCAGCCGGCCATCCGGCCGTGGATCCGCGCGACTTCCTCGTCGGAGAGCCGGCGGTTGCCGGAGCGGGCCGCGTTGCGCTCCAGGACGATCTCCAGGCCGGGCAGCAGCACCACCGGCAGCAGCGTGGGGCCCACGTGCCGCTTCCAGCCGCCCAGCCCGACCACGGGCCGGTCCGGGAAGACGGCGTCGTCCAGGATGCAGGAGATGCCGTTCGCCAGGTAGTTGCGGGCGGCGAAGCCGCAGGTGCGGCGGGCGAGCCGGTACTGGGCCTCGGAGTGCTCGTTCCAGCCCGCCTGGGGGTCGGCGAAGCCGGAGCAGACCCACTCGCGGACGTCGTCCAGGCTGACGTGGGCGGTCGGCACGGGCCGG
Organism: Streptomyces sp. NPDC001502; assembly: GCF_042894785.1. Taxonomy (NCBI): domain Bacteria; kingdom Bacillati; phylum Actinomycetota; class Actinomycetes; order Kitasatosporales; family Streptomycetaceae; genus Streptomyces; species Streptomyces sp. NPDC001502. The sequence continues at coordinate 128,107 of NZ_JBIAVW010000012.1, read as the reverse complement.
GTGCTGGCCCAGTGCCGGGCGACGGTGGTCTTACCGGCGCCGGCCGGGCCGATCAGCAGGACGGCGAGGACGGCCCCGCCGGTGCCCGGCACCGCGGGAGGCAGCGGGATGTGCCCGGTGGCCTCCGGCACGGCGGGCACCGGCTGCGACTGATGATGGTGCTGGTGCGGCGGCTGGTGGGCCGGAGACTGCGGCGGGGGCGAACCCGGCCAGCCCTGTGCCGGGGGTATCGGCGGCTGCGGGGGCGCCGACGGACGCGGTCCCGGCTGCCCCCAGCCCGCGCCCCCGCCCCCCACTCCGTGCTGCATCCGCTGCCACTCCGTCTCGTTCCGGCGACTGATGCGAGAACGTTATATGACTGCCGGGGCCCGGCCGTCCACCAGCACCGTCAGGCAGCGTGTCAGGCGGAGATCTCGTCCGCCAGTGCGCGTAGCGCGAGCCGGTACGAACCGATACCGAAGCCCGCCACCGTTCCGGTCGCCACGGCCGCGATGACCGAGGTGTGACGGAACTCCTCGCGGGCGTACGGGTTCGAGATGTGCACCTCGATCAGCGGCGCCGTGCGCTGCGCGGCCGCGTCCCGCATGCCGTACGAGTAGTGGGTGAAGGCCCCCGGGTTGATGACCACGGGGATCTTCCCGTCCGCCGCCTCGTGCAGCCAGCGGATCAGCTCGCCCTCGTCGTTGGTCTCCCGGACCTCGACGTCGAAGCCGAGCTCCTCGCCCAGCGAGCGGCAGCTCTCCACCAGTCCCGCGTACGAGGTGGCCCCGTACACATCGGGTTCGCGCGAGCCGAGCCGGCCCAGGTTCGGGCCGTTCAGCACGAGGACGCGGCGGCTCACGCCGACACCTCACCGTAGGCCGCGACCAGGTGCGCCGGGTCGGGGCCCTCCAGTACGGTCGGCTTGGCCAGCCCGTCGAGGACGATGAAGCGCAGCAGGTTGCCGCGGGACTTCTTGTCGACCTGCATGGTCTGGAGCAGCTTGGACCACTGGTCGCCGCGGTAGGTCAGCGGCAGGCCGACCGAGGCGAGGACCGCCTTGTGCCGGTCGGCCGTCGCGTCGTCGAGCCGGCCCGCGAGCCGTCCGAGTTCGGCGGCGAAGACCATGCCGACGGACACGGCCGCGCCGTGCCGCCACTTGTAGCGCTCGTTCTTCTCGATGGCGTGCGCGAGGGTGTGGCCGTAGTTGAGGATCTCGCGCAGTCCCGACTCCTTGAGGTCGCTGGAGACCACGTCGGCCTTGACCTGGATGGAGCGCACGATGAGCTCGGCGGTGTGCGGGCCCTCGGGCGTACGCGCCGCCGCCGGGTCCTCCTCGATCAGGTCGAGGATCACCGGGTCGGAGATGAACCCGGCCTTGATGATCTCGGCGAGGCCGCTGACGTAGTCGTTGACCGGCAGCGAGTCCAGGGCCGCCAGGTCGCAGAGCACACCGGCCGGCGGGTGGAAGGCACCCACCAGGTTCTTGCCCTCGGCGGTGTTGATGCCGGTCTTGCCGCCGACCGCCGCGTCCACCATCGCAAGGACGGTGGTGGGTACGGCGACCCAGCGCACGCCGCGCAGCCAGCTGGCCGCGACGAAGCCGGCGAGGTCGGTGGTGGCTCCCCCGCCGACGCCGACGATCACGTCGGTGCGGGTGAAACCGGACTGGCCCAGCGCCTTCCAGCAGTAGGCCGCGACCTCGATCGTCTTGGCCTCCTCGGCGTTCGGCACCTGGATGGCGACCGCCTCGTAGCCCTGCTCGGCCAGGTCGTCGCGCAGCGCCTCACCGGTCGAGGCCAGCGCCTCGGGGTGGATCACGGCGACCCGCTGGGCCTTCGTACCGATCAGGGAGCCGAGCTCGCCGAGCAGCTGTCGCCCGACCAGCACGTCGTACGCGTCGTGTCCGGAGCTCGCGCCCACCTGGATCCGCGTCACCTGGTCTGTCATACGTCCTTCAACTCCAGAGCGTCGAGGACCGCCTGGGCGACCTCTTCGGGGGTGCGGTCGTCGGTGGCCACGACGACGCGCGCGACTTCGGTGTACAGGGGGCGCCGGGCGTCCATCAGCTCGCGCCACTGGCGGCGCGGGTTGACGGCGAGCAGCGGGCGGGCGGCGCCGAGGCCCACGCGCCGTACGGCTTCCTCGACGTCCATCGACAGGTAGGCGACGGGCAGGCCTGCGAGCAGGTCGCGGGTGCCCTCGTCGAGGACGGCGCCGCCGCCGAGGGCGAGGACTCCGGTGTGCCCGGCGACGGCGGCGGCGACCGCCTGCCGCTCCAGCTCACGGAAGTACGGCTCGCCCTCGTCGACGAAGATGTCGGAGATCTCCCGGCCCTGGGCCGAGACGATGTCGGCGTCGGTGTCCCGGTAGGGGACGCCGAGCCGCTCGGCGAGCAGCGCCCCCACCGTGGACTTGCCGGACCCCATGGGGCCGACGAGGACGACCAGTGGTCGGGCCGTCACCGGATCTGCAGGTTGTCGAGGTACGACCGGACGTTGCGGCGGGTCTCCGGGACGGAGTCACCGCCGAACTTCTCGACGACCGCGTCGGCCAGGACAAGGGCGACCATGGCCTCGGCGACGATGCCGGCGGCCGGCACGGCGCACACGTCGGAGCGCTGGTGGTGGGCCACCGTCGCCTCTCCGGTGGCCACGTCGACGGTCGCCAGCGCGCGCGGGACGGTCGCGATGGGCTTCATCGCGGCGCGTACGCGCAGCAGTTCGCCGGTGGTCAGTCCGCCCTCGGTACCGCCGGAGCGGCCGGAGGTGCGCCTCAGGCCCTCGGGGGTGGAGACGATCTCGTCGTGCGCCTTCGAGCCGGGCACGCGGGCGAGCTCGAAGCCGTCACCGACCTCGACCCCCTTGATGGCCTGGATGCCCATGAGGGCGGCGGCGAGGCGGGCGTCGAGACGGCGGTCCCAGTGGACGTGCGAGCCGAGGCCGACCGGGACTCCGTACGCCAGCACCTCGACGACGCCGCCGAGGGTGTCGCCGTCCTTGTGGGCCTGGTCGATCTCCGCGACCATCGCCTTGCTGGCGTCCGCGTCGAGGCAGCGCACCGGGTCGGCGTCGAGCTTGTCGACGTCGGCGGGGGTCGGGTAGACGCCGTACGGGGCCTTGGCCGCGGCCAGTTCCACCACGTGCGAGACGATCTCGATGCCGGCGACCTCCTTGATGAAGGAGCGGGCGACGGCGCCGAGGGCGACGCGGGCGGCGGTCTCACGGGCGCTGGCGCGCTCCAGGATCGGCCGGGCCTCGTCGAAGCCGTACTTCTGCATGCCCGCGAGGTCGGCGTGGCCGGGGCGCGGACGGGTCAGCGGCGCGTTGCGGCCGGTCTCCTTGAGCAGCGAGGGGTCGACCGGGTCGGCCGACATGACCGTCTCCCACTTGGGCCACTCGGTGTTGCCGATCATGACCGCGATCGGGGAGCCCTGGGACAGGCCGTGGCGGACGCCGCCGAGGAAGGTGATCTCGTCCTGCTCGAACTTCATCCGGGCACCGCGGCCATAGCCGAGCCGGCGCCGGGCCAGGTGATCGGCCACCAGCTCGGTGGTGACCGGGACGCCGGCGGGAAGACCCTCCAGCGTCGCGACCAGTGCCGGTCCGTGCGACTCTCCTGCGGTCAGCCAACGCAACCTGCTCAACGATGCTCCTCATGCTCGCGCCTGGTACAGCGACGGCGCGATCGGGTGCGCGGCCCGGACCCGCCTCACCCGATCCTCCCACGTCCGGAGGGGTTTATCGGGCCCCGGTCCAGCTATCGGACGCCTGGGGCGTCAGCGGGACCGCCGGCCGCGCTCGCGCTGCCAGGTGATCCCGTACCAGAGGACGACGGAACCGAAGAGTCCGAGAATGAGCGCCTTGGCCCACAGGGGCAGGGTGCCGAACGCCACCCTGACCATGCTGCCGACGACGAGGGGAAGATCCCACCTCGACGCGAGTACCTCGTCCGTGCTGTTCCCGTCCATGCCGCCCCCTGTGAATAACGCAGGTGGAAAGCCTAACGGGCGGCGAGCGCGCGCTCTCCGGCGGCTCTCATGGCTTCGAGCGGACCCGGCGTCCGGCCCGTCATCAGCTCGACCTGGAGCACGGCCTGGTGGACGAGGAGGTCGAGTCCGCCGACGACCTGGCCGCCCTGCCGGGACCAGGCCGCGGCCAGCGCGGTCGGCCAGGGGTCGTAGAGGACGTCGAAGAGGGTGCCGGCTCCTTCGGGTACGGACGCCGCCAGGGCGTCGGTCGTACCGGCCGGAGTGGTGGCGATCACCAGGGGCGCGGACAGCGCGGCGGCCGCCTCGGACCAGTCGGCCGTGCGGACGGGCACGCCGAGCCGCTCGCCCCACTGCCGCATCTCGTCCGCGCGGGCCGCCGAGCGGACGTACGCCGTGACCTCGCCGGAGCAGATCCGCGAGAGCGCGGCGAGCGCCGAGGAAGCCGTGGCGCCGGCGCCGAGGACGGCGGCGGAGGGCACCTTCTCGACGCCGCGCTCGTGGAGCGCGGCGACGATGCCGGGGATGTCGGTGTTGTCGCCGAGGCGCCGGCCGTCCTCGGTGAGGACGACCGTGTTGACCGCCTCGACGGAGGCGGCCGTGTCACTGATGCCGTCCAGCAGCGGCATGATCGCCCGCTTGAGCGGCATCGTCAGGGACAGCCCGGCCCACTCGGGGCCGAGTCCTGCCACGAACTCCGGGAGCGCGGCCTCGTCGATCTCGAAGCGGTCGTACGACCAGTCGTCGAGGCCGAGCTCCTGATAAGCGGCGCGGTGCAGCACCGGTGAGAGGGAGTGCTCGATGGGCGAACCCAACACCGCGGCCCTTATGCGTGACATGTCCTGCTATCCGCCGTTCTTCTGCTTCTGCCGTTCCTGGAACTCGTTGGCCAGCTTGGTGTGCTCTTCGTAGGTCTTGGTGAAGGTCGTGGTCTTGCCGTCGACCGACACGAAGAACATCCAGCCACCGTGGTCCGGGTTGAGCGTAGCGGTCAGCGCGTCCAGGCCCGGGTTGTTGATCGGACCGGTGGGCAGTCCCCTGACGAAGTGCGTGTTGTAGGGGTGGTCGAAGGCCTGGGCTTCCTTCAGGTTGAAGTTGATCTCGCTCTGGTTCTTGACGTAGTTGTACGTCGAGTCGAACTGGAGCTTCTGGTTCGTGACGTCGTTGGTCTTCTTGAGGCGGTTGTAGACCACCTCGGCCATCTTCCGGAAGTCGTCGTGGTTCTTGCCCTCGGCGTTGACGAGGCTGGCGACCGTGACCACCTGGAGCGGATTCTCCAGGCCCAGCTCCTTGGCCTTGCCCTCAAGGCCCAGCTCCGCGTACTTGTCGGACGCGTTCTTGACCATCTGCTTGAGCAGGGAGTCGGGGGTGCTGTCCTTGCTGAGGTCGTAGCGCGCCGGGTACAGGAAGCCTTCGAGCGGGTCGATCAGCTTCGGGTTGTTGTTCGCCCAGGCCGGCAGGCCGAGGTTCTTGACCTCGCGCTTGGCGATCTCGGCGGTGGTGCCCTCCTGCTGGCCCAGCTTCTTGTCGATCGCCGCGTACACCGCGGTGTTGCGCATGCCTTCGGTGACCGTGATGACGTTCAGCTTCGAGGGGTCGCTCATGACCTCGACCGCGGACGCGGCCGACATCTTCTTCCTGAGCGGGTAGACACCGGCCTGGATGGCCTTGCCCGGAGGGAGCTTGGACGCGGCGTCGACGAACGCCTGCCCGCTGGCGACGACGCCCGCCTTCTTGAGGATCAGGCCCATCTGCAGGAGGCCCGAGCCCTTGGGGATCTCGACCTCGACGATCTCGCCGCTGCCCTCGCCCGCGAAGTCCTCGGCCGAGGCGAACCGGGCCTTGATGTAGTTGTAGCCGTAGTAGCCGCCACCGCCGACCACGCCGAGGATGACGACCGCGGCGACCAGGCAGGCCGTGCCGCTGCGCTTCTTGGGCTTGCCGCCCTTGGAGCGGCCGCCCCGGCGGCCGTCACCGTCGTCGCCGTCGTCGTCGCCGTCACGGCCTCCACCGTCGGTGAGCAGGCCCTTCTCCGGCTCCTCCGCCGCCTCCGGCTCCTCGACGGGTTCCGGCTCCAGGTGCCGCCGGCCCGGAGGCTGCGGCGGCTCGTAGGCGTCTTCCGTGCTGTAGAGGTCGGGGGCCTCACCCGGGTAGCCCGCCACGGGCTGCTGGGTGTAGGGGTCCACGCCCGCGTACGGGTCGGTCTGCACCGCGGCCGTGTACTGGCCCTGGCCGGTGTCCCAGCCCTGGCTGTCGTACACCGGCTGCTGCGGCTGGGGCTGCTGCGCCTGCTGCTGCGGGGCATAGCCCTGCTGCTGCCCCGCGTACTGCTGCTGCGGGTACTGGCCCTGCATGTACTGCGGCTGCTGCTGCGGCTGCGGTTGCTGCTGCTGCTGTTGCGGCTGCGGCTGTTGCGCCTGCTGCGGGTACTGCTGCTGCTGGTATTGCTGCTGCTGGTACTCCGGGTACTGCTCGTACTGCGGATGCTGGGGGTACTGCTGCTGGTACTGCGGCTCCTGTGGGTACTCCTGCTGCTGCGGGGCACCGCCGTAAGGCACCTGGCCCTGCTGGGTCTGGTGCCCGGTCCACCCCTGGTCCCCGTAAAGGGGGTCCTCGGGGTGCCAGGGTTCGGGGCCACGGCCCCGGCCATACTCAGTCATCGGTCCCCTAGAGCCGCGAGACGGAGGCCGCGGACTCCGTCGTCCGTGGCACCCGGTTCCGTCTCTTTGACGGTGGGCGACGGCTGTTCGAATGCCGTCTCATCGCGCGGAACGTTACCGTATCGCGATCAGACAACCACTTCGACGCACTCACCGGGAGGATTACCTGATACCCGTTCGGTCTCAAGAGCGTTCTGAAGGATCACCACAGCGGCTGCCTGATCGATGACCGACCGGCCCTTCTTGGCGTTCTTCCCGGAGGCCCGCAGACCCTGGGCGGCGGTGACCGTGGTCATCCGCTCGTCCACCAGACGGACCGTCACCGGCTTGATTCCCTTGGCGAGTTCGTTCGCGAAGGCGCGCACCTTGACCGCGGCCGGCCCCTCCCGCCCGCTGAGCGAGCGGGGAAGGCCGACCACGACTTCGAGGGGCTCGTACTCCTCGACGAGCTGCCGCAGCCGCCGGTGCGCGAAGGGGATGTCCCGGCCCGGCACGGTTTCCACCGGTGTGGCCAGCACCCCGTCGGGGTCGCACGAGGCGACCCCGATACGGGCGTCACCGACGTCGATGGCGAGCCGGCGGCCGCGGCGCAGCGTCATCGTCAGACCGTCTCGACGACGAGGCGCTCGACGGCGCTGATGGCCTCCGGCACGGCGGCCGGGTTCTGGCCGCCGCCCTGGGCGACGTCCGGCTTGCCGCCACCGCCGCCGCCGAGGGTCTTGGCGGCCGTACGGACCAGGTCGCCGGCCTTGAGGCCGCGCTCGCGGGCGGCCTCGTTGGTGGCGATCACGGTCAGCGGGCGGTCGTTCGCCACGGTGAACAGGGCCACGACGGCCGGGCGGTCGCCGGGGATGCGGCCGCGGACGTCGAGGACCAGCTTGCGCAGGTCGTCGGCGCCGATACCGTCCGCCACCTGGCCGACGACGAGGGCGACGCCCTTGATGTCCTGGGCGTTCTGGGCGAGCCCGGCGGCGGCCTGGAGGACCTTCTCCGCGCGGAACTTCTCGATCTCCTTCTCGGCGTCCTTCAGCTTGCCGAGCATGGAGGCGATCTTCTCCGGAAGCTCCTCCGGACGGCCCTTGACCAGCTCCTGGAGCTGGGCGACGACCGTGTGCTCCTTGGCGAGGAAGTTGTACGCGTCCACGCCGACGAGGGCCTCGACACGGCGCACGCCGGAGCCGATGGAGGACTCGCCGAGCAGCTTCACCAGACCCAGCTGGGCGGTGTTGCCGACGTGCGTACCGCCGCACAGCTCCTTGGAGAAGTCGCCGATGGTCACGACGCGCACGCGCTCGCCGTACTTCTCGCCGAACTCGGCGATGGCGCCCTGCTTCTTCGCCTCGTCGATGCTCATGATCTCGGCGGTGACGTCGAGCTCGCGCGACAGCACGTCGTTGATCTTCTGCTCGACGTCGGTCAGGACCGAGCCGGGAACGGCGTTCGGCGAACCGAAGTCGAAGCGGAAGCGGCCGGGGCTGTTCTCGGAACCGGCCTGGGCGGCCGTCGGGCCGAGGGCGTCGCGCAGCGCCTGGTGGGTCAGGTGCGTGGCCGAGTGGGCGCGGGCGATGGCCCGGCGGCGGCTGACGTCGATGGCGGCGTAGGCGGAGGCGCCGACCGTCACCTCGCCGACCTGGACGGAGCCCTTGTGCACGGAGACGCCCGGGACCGGCTGCTGCACGTCGCGGACGACGATGACGGCGCCGGAGTCGAGCTTGATGCGGCCCTGGTCGGCGAGCTGGCCGCCGCCCTCGGCGTAGAAGGGGGTGCGGTCGAGGACGACCTCGACCTCGTCGCCCTCGGAGGCGGCGGGCGCGGAGACGCCGTTGACCAGGAGGCCGACGATGGTGGACTCGCCCTGGTTGGTGGCGTAGCCGGTGAACTCGGTGCCGCCGGCGCTGTCGGCGATCTCCCGGTAGGCGGACATGTCCGCGTGGCCGGTCTTCTTGGCCTTGGCGTCGGCCTTGGCCCGGTCGCGCTGCTCCTGCATCAGGCGGCGGAAGCCGGGCTCGTCCACGGAGAGGCCCTGCTCGGCGGCCATCTCCAGGGTGAGGTCGATCGGGAAGCCCCAGGTGTCGTGGAGCAGGAACGCCTTGTCGCCGGAGAGCACGGTGCCGCCGGCGGCCTTGGTCTCGGTCACGGCGGTGTCGAGGATGTTGGTGCCACCCTTGACGGCCTTGAGGAAGGCGGCCTCCTCGGCGAGCGCGACGGTCTCGATGCGCTTGCGGTCGGTGACGAGCTCCGGGTACTGCCGGCCCATCGTGTTGATCACGACGTCGACGAGGTCCTGGACGACGGGACCGGTGGCGCCCATGAGGCGCATGTTGCGGATGGCGCGGCGCATGATGCGGCGCAGCACGTAGCCGCGGCCCTCGTTGCCGGGGGTGACGCCGTCGCCGATGAGCATGACGGAGGTGCGGATGTGGTCGGCGACCACGCGCATCGACACGTCGGTGTTCTGGGCGGCGCCGTACTGCACGCCGGTGAGCTCGGTGGCCTTGTCCATGACCACGCGCAGGGTGTCGGTCTCGTACATGTTCTGTACGCCCTGCAGGATCATCGCGAGGCGCTCAAGGCCGAGACCGGTGTCGATGTTCTTCGACGGCAGGTCGCCGAGGATCGGGAAGTCTTCCTTCCCGTCGCCGGCGCCGCGCTCGTACTGCATGAAGACCAGGTTCCAGATCTCCACGTAGCGCTCGTCGTTGACGGCCGGGCCGCCCTCGACGCCGAACTCCGGACCGCGGTCGTAGTTGATCTCCGAGCACGGGCCGCAGGGGCCGGGGACGCCCATGGACCAGAAGTTGTCCTTCTTGCCCAGGCGCTGGATGCGCTCGGCGGGGACGCCGATCTTCTCGCGCCAGATCGTCTCGGCCTCGTCGTCGTCGAGGTAGACGGTGATCCAGAGCTTCTCCGGCTCCAGGCCGTAGCCGCCGTCCGCCACGGAGCTGGTGAGCAGCTCCCAGGCGTACTTGATGGCACCTTCCTTGAAGTAGTCCCCGAAGGAGAAGTTGCCGCACATCTGGAAGAACGTGCCGTGCCGGGTGGTCTTGCCGACCTCTTCGATGTCCGGCGTACGGACGCACTTCTGCACGCTGGTGGCCCGCGGGGCCGGGGGCTTGGTCTCGCCGAGGAAGTACGGCTTGAACGGGACCATGCCCGCGTTGACCAGCAGCAGAGTCGGGTCGTCCGCGATGAGCGACGCCGAAGGGACAACGGCGTGACCGCGCTCCTCGAAGAAGCTCAGCCAGCGGCGGCGAATCTCAGCCGACTCCATCAGTGGTCCTCATTCCGGTCGTACGAAAACTTGGGTCGGTAGGTGGTCTTGCTGTTCTCGATGGCCCGCAGCCGCCGCGGACCGGGGAGGGCCGTGACGTTGTCGGGCCGGTCGGGGTCCTGGTGGAGCCCCAGTGCGTCGTTCAGCTCGTCCTCGCGCTGCGTCATTCCCGCTTTGACGTCGAGGGCGAAGTCCTTGAGGCGGTGTCCCGCCTCCACGGCCTTGTCGGCCGCCTGGGCGGCGAGACTCTCCGGCGTCAGCTTCTTCAGCTGACGGTTGACCTTGGTGGTGGCCCACACGCCGGCGGCTGCGCCGGCGGTGAACCAGAAGGCTCGGCGGAACATCGGCGGTCTCAGCCCTTCTGCTTCCGGCGCCGGGCGGCCGGCACCGTACGTCCAACGATCACGGTTCGTCGGGATGCCTTCGCGGGCGTGCCGCCCGACGTCGCGGCATCCCCCTTGCCCAGCGCCTTGCGGACGCCGTAGCCGAAGGCGGCGACCTTCACCAGCGGCCCGCCGAAGGCGGTGGCCACGGTGGAGGACAGCGCGGAGGCGTTGGAGGTGACCTCCTGCACGTCGCTCGCGATGGCGTCGACCCGGTCGAGCTGGGTGCGCGCGGAGCGGACGGTGGTGGAGGCGTCGGCGAGCAGCGGGACTGCCTGGTCGGTCACGTCGGCCACCAGCTTGGTGGTCGCCCTGAGCACCTGGGCCAGTCTCACCAGGGCCACGGCGAGGAAGGAGATCAGGATGGCCCAGAAGACGGCCACGATGATCCCGGCCACCTCTACACCGGACACGTCACACCGCTCTCTGTCTGTACCTGAACCGCAGGACTATTCGCCCTCCGACCCTATCGCGCCGGAGATCCCCGGCCGTACCGGAAATCCGGGAGGTCCCCGGCCCGCCTTGAACGCAGCGCATCCGGACCAGTACCCTCCGTGTCCTATGGGACAGAGACCCCTTCGAAGTACTGCCGGGGGCAATCTTCCCTCGGAGCTCGGCCGGTTCGTCGGGCGGGGTGGCGAACTCGCCGAGCTGGGGCGGCTCCTGGAGTCCTCGCGGCTCGTGACGGTGACCGGCGTGGGCGGGGTGGGCAAGTCCCGGCTCGCGCTCGTGGCCGCCCGGGCCGCCGCCGAGGGACCGCAGGAACGCTACTGCGACGGGGTCTGGCTGGCGGAGCTGGCCACCGTACGGGATCCCGCGCTGCTGGAGCTGGCCCTCGCCGAGGCGCTGGAGCTGACCGACCACACCACCCGGCCGCCGCGGACGGTCCTGGCGGAGCACCTGTCCGGGCGCCGGCTGCTGCTGGTCCTGGACGGCTTCGAGCAGCTGGTCGACGAGTGCGCCGACCTGGTACGGGAGCTGCTGATGTGCTGCCCCGGCCTGCGCGTCCTCGCGGCCGGCCGGCGCCCGCTGGCCCTGGACGGGGAGCTGGCCTTCCCGCTGGCCCCGCCGGCCGCCGGGGAGGCGCTGGCCCTGCTGGCGGCGCGGGCGTCGGCGGCCGACCCGGCCTTCGCGGTGACCGCGGAGAACCGGGCGACGCTGGTCGAGCTGTGCGCCCGCCTCGACGGGATCCCGCTGGCGCTGGAGCTGGCGGCGGGCCGGCTGCGGACGCTGTCCCCCGCGCAGGTGCTGGCCCGGCTGGAGGACCGCTTCGCGCTGCTGACGGGCGGTGCGCGCGGCGGGCTCGCCCGGCACCGGGCGCTGCGGACGGCGATCGGCTGGAGTCACGAGCTGTGCACGCCGGCGGAGCGGCTGCTGTGGGCGCGGCTGTCGGTGTTCGCGGGGCAGTTCGACCTCGACGCCGTCGAATACGTGTGCGCGGGTCCGGATCTGCCGGTGGAGGACGTGCTGGACCTGGTCGGGGAGCTCCTGGCCCAGTCCCTGCTGGTCCGGGAGGAGACGCCCGCCGGGGTGCGTTTCCGCATGCTGGAGACCGTACGGGCGTACGGGGCGGGGTGGCTGGAGTCGCTGGGGGACGCGGGGCGTCTGCGGCGGCGCCACCGGGACTGGTACGTGGGGCTGGCGACGTGGTGCGAGCTGGACTGGTTCAGCCCGCGCCAGCAGGAGGTGGCCGCACTGGTGGAGGCGGAGCTGCCGAACATCCGGCTCGCACTGGAGTGCTGTCTGGACGAGCCGGACGAGACGCATCTGGGCCAGTACCTGGCGGGGACGCTGTGGTTCTACTGGGCGGGCTGCGGCCGCCTGAGCGAGGGGCGGCACTGGCTGGACCGGGCCCTGGAACCGGTGGACCGGGCGGTGGAGTACGAGAACTCGCGGCTGAAGGCCCTGTGGGTGCTGGGCTATGTCGCGGCCCTGCAGGGGGACGCGACGGCCTCGATGAGCGCCCTGTACGAGTGCCGGGACGGGGCGGCGCAGAGCGGGAACCCGGTCGCGGCGGCCTACGCGGTGCACCGGATGGGCTGCCTGGCGCTGGTCTCGGACGACATGGCACGGGCCCGGGAGCTGCTGGGCGCGGCGCTGGAGCAGTACCGGGCGGCCGGCGAGCTGAACAGCAACGTGCTGATGTGCCAGGTGGAGCTGGGGATGGCGCTGGCCTTCCTCGGTGACCTGCCGGGCGCGCTCGCGCTGTGCGGGGAGGTCCGGGAGATCTGCGAGGAGCGCGGGGAGCGCTGGACGAAGGCGTACGCCCTGTACGTCCTCGCGTACGCGGCCCTGGACGCGGGGCGCACGCAGGAGGCGCGGCAGCTGCTGACCGAGTGCGTGGCCATCAACCACGTCTTCCACGATCTGGTCGGGCTGGTGCTCGCGCTGGAGCTGCTCGCGCTGGTCACGGTCGCGGAGGGGGACGCGGCCGAGGCGGCGGTGCTCCAGGGTGCGGCGGAGCCGATGTGGGGCGGGGTGGGGCTGCAGCTGTTCGGCTCGGGGTACTTCAACGCCCCGCGGCTGATGTGCCGGGAGCAGGCGGGCGAGTTGCTGGGCGCCGAGCGCTACGCGGCGTACGAGGCCGAGGGGCGGGAGCTGAGCCGTGAGGCGCTGGTCGGGCGGGCGCTGAGCGATCCGCAGGAGCGCGGCGGCGGGGTGCCCCGGCAGGCGGGGCGTCCGCGCGGCTCGCGGGTGTCGACGGGCGCGGCGGCGGAGCAGCCGCAGCCCTGATGCCGGTCCGGGAAACGGAAAACCCGCCGCCCCATGGAGGGGACGGCGGGCTGACCAGTCGGTGAGACTAGGCCTGCATCAGCGGGCGTAGTACTCGACGACGAGCTGCTCGTCGCAGATGACCGGGATTTCCTTGCGGTTCGGGTCGCGGTCCAGGCGGAAGGCCAGGGCCTTCAGGTTGACCTGCAGGTAGCGCGGGGTCTCGCCCTCGCCTGCGTAGCCACCCTCACGGGCAACCTGGAACGGAACCTTCTCGCGGCTGCGCTCGCGCACGGTGATGACGTCGTCCGGACGGACACGGAACGACGGCTTGTCGACCTTGTCGCCGTTGACCTCGATGTGGCCGTGAACGACCATCTGGCGGGCCTGGTAGATGGTGCGGGCGATGCCCGAACGCAGGACCAGGGCGTCGAGGCGACGCTCGAGCTCGACGACAAGCGCCTCGCCCGTCTTGCCTTCGGCCTTCTTGGCGCGGTCGTACGCGCGGGCCATCTGACGCTCAGAGATGTCGTACTGAGCGCGCAGACGCTGCTTCTCCAGCAGACGGACCTTGTAGTCCGAGTTCTGCTTGCGGCCACGGCCGTGCTCGCCCGGCGGGTAGGGGCGGGCCTCGAAGTACTTGACGGCCTTCGGGGTCAGCGCAATGCCGAGGGCACGCGACTTCTTGACCTTGGGTCGCTTCTGGTTCACGGGGAACCTACCTCCATGTAAGTTAGGTGAGGCTTACCTTAGCGAGGAGGACGTAATGTCTCGACCACATGGGATCCCCCTGCCCAGTGCGCAACGCAGTTCGGATTCAGACGAAACAGAATCCGCTTGCGCCGACGATAAGCAAGGTCAGCCGCGTCCCAGGGAAGGCGTTCGGCAGCTCACCGGAGCCGAACGCGTACGAACCCTCGTAGAGTCCAACGCCTCAGTATCCCTCACGCTGATCGGTGCTCGTGACAGTCACGAGACCGAGGAGTTCGGGACAGGGCTGCCGGTCGCACGGACCGTCACCCCGGACGGGGACGTGATTCTCCTTGTTTCCGGGGAATCCACGGCTGCCAGGGCAGCCGCTCACGCCCAGGACGACGACCTCACCGCCGTGATCGAGATCACGGATGTGGCGCCGGTGTCCGTGCCACATCGTATCCGAGGTCGCGCCTGGCTGGCCGGGTGGCTGACTCCGGTGCGCGGGGACGACCGCGCGGCCTGCGCGGCGCTGCTCGCGGAGCGGCAGCCGGTGGGCGAGCTGCTGGGCATGCGGGAGTCCCTCGACGCCCCCCACGCCGGGCGCCCGGCGTGGATGATGCTGCGCCTGGAGGTCGGCGAGATCTCGGTGGACGACCTGTGGGGCGCCGAGCACGTGGACCCGGAGGACCTGGCCGCGGCGGAGCCGGACCCGATGGTCGCGCACGAGTCGGAGCTGCTGCAGCACCTGCACTCCGCCCACGGCGACCGGCTCGGCGAGCTGGGCGGCCTGCTCGGCGCCCGCGAGGCCCGCGGGATGAGCGCCGTGCCGCTCTCCCTGGACCGTCTGGGCCTGCGCGTCCGCTTCACCGGCGGCCCGGCCGGCTCCTTCGACGCCCGCTTCGACTTCCCGGAGCCGGTCGCGGACATCTGCGGCCTGCGCCGGGCGATGCACTCCCTGTTCTCGGCGGCCTCGCACTGAGCCGCCGGGACGTCACGGGGCGCAGGTGGCCAGCATGTCCTGGAGGGCGAGCTTCTCCGGCGCCGTCACGGACAGCCCGTACTCGGCCTTGATGCCGGTATAGCGGCGCGCGTACTCGCACCAGTACGCACGCCGCGGCGGCCGCCACTTGTCGGCCGTCCTGCTGCCCTTGTCGTAGTTGGTCTGTTTGTCCACGGCGAGCAGTACGTCGAGGTCGTTGGCGTACTCCAGCCTGCGCTGCGGGGTCCACGCGTACGCGCCGGCCCGCCAGGCGGCGCCGAGCGCGACGACGTGGTCGGTCTGGATCTGCGAGGCGCGCCGGTAGGCGTAGGGCAGCACCTTGCCGGTGTAGGGGTCGTGCAGCGTGCCGGACAGCACGACGCACGGGTTCCGGTCCCCTTCACGGAGCTCCCCCAGGTCCCGGCGCAGCACGTCGTCGCGGGTGTCACAGCCGTTGCGCCCGCCGACGGCATCGGTCTCGTCGGACCAGTACCTGCCGAAGTTCTCGCGCTTGTACGTCTGCCAGTTGCGGCCCCGCTCGACCTTCAGCCGGGCCAGCTGCGCCGTGGCGGCGTCCGCGTCCGGCGGGAAGCCGGCCCGGGTGAGCGGCACCCGCGCGACCAGGGCGACCGCACTGGCCTGCGCGGTCGCGGTGTCGTCGCGGTGGCATCCGGCGAGCGTCAGCACGGCCGCTGCGGCTGCGGTGAGGAGCGGAATCCGGCGTCCCATGCCGGGAGCGTAGGCCCGGGCGGCCTTCCGGCGTGGGCCGACACCCTGCCGGTCGCCTGACCCCCGCGGGCGGCGCCGCGGGTCAGGACCCGGCGCCGCGGAGCCGCTCGCGGACCTTCTCCACCACGTCCGCGTAGCGGGCCTCTGCGCCGTAGCGCGTCGGCTCGTAGTACCGCTTGCCCTGGATCTCGTCCGGCGCGTACTGCTGCGCCGCGATCGCGCCCGGCACGTCGTGCGGGTACACGTACCCCTGCGCGTGCCCCAGCTTCGCCGCGCCCTTGTAGTGCCCGTCCCTCAGGTGCGGCGGGACCGATCCCGCGAGGCCCGCCCGTACGTCGGCCAGCGCCGCGCCGATGGCGGTCGTGGCGGTGTTCGACTTCGGGGCCAGGGCCAGCGCGATCGTGGCGTGCGAGAGGGTCAGCGCCGCTTCGGGGAAGCCGATCATCGCCACCGCCTGGGCCGCGGCCACCGCGATCGGCAGGGCCGTCGGGTCCGCCAGGCCGATGTCCTCGCTCGCGGAGATCATCAGGCGGCGCGCGATGAACCGGGGGTCCTCACCGGCCTCGATCATCCGGGCCAGGTAGTGCAGTGCGGCGTCGACGTCCGAGCCGCGGATCGACTTGATCAGCGCGCTCGCCACGTCGTAGTGCTGGTCGCCGTCCTTGTCGTACCGGACCGCTGCCCGGTCGACGGCCTCCTCCAGGGTCTGGAGGGTGATCTCGTCCTCGCCCTTGGCGATGGCCGATCCGGCGCCGGCCTCCAGCGCGGTCAGCGCCCGCCGGGCGTCGCCGCCGGCGATCCGCAGCAGGTGCGCCTGAGCGTCCGCCGGGAGGGTGACGGCCCCGCCCAGGCCCCGTTCCTCGGTGAGCGCGCGCCGCATCAGGGCGCTCAGGTCCTCGTCGGTCAGCGGTTCCAGCGTCAGCAGCAGCGAGCGCGACAGCAGCGGGGAGATGATCGAGAAGTACGGGTTCTCGGTGGTGGCCGCGATCAGCGTCACCCAGCGGTTCTCGACGGCGGGGAGCAGCGAGTCCTGCTGCGCCTTGCTGAAACGGTGGATCTCGTCGAGGAAGAGGACGGTCTCCTTGCCGTAGCCGCCGGCCGCGCGCTTGGCGCCCTCGATGACGGCCCGTACCTCCTTGACGCCCGCGGTGATGGCGGAGAGCTCCACGAAACGCTTCTGCGTGGCCTGGCTGACCACGTACGCCAGCGTCGTCTTCCCGATGCCGGGCGGGCCCCAGAGGATCACCGACGAGGCACCGGCTGGGCCGCCGGCCCCTTCCCCGACCAGCCGCCGCAGCGGTGATCCGGGCTTCAGCAGGTGCTGCTGGCCGACGACCTCGTCCAGGGTGCGCGGGCGCATCCGGACGGCGAGCGGGGAGCTCGCGGGGTCCTTCTCCCGGCGGTCTTCGGCAGCGGCGGTGAACAGGTCTGGTTCCACACAGGAAGCCTATGCGAGCCCACCGACAGGGCCGCCCGCGCTCAGGAGGTCCAGAAGTCCCACCAGCGGGTCAGGATCAGCATCCCGATGATCCCGACGTGCAGGACGGGCAGGACCCAGGTGAACTCGTCGAGGAAGGACTTGAGCCAGCCCGGGGCGGGCAGCAGCCCCTCGCGGACGTTGTGCGCGGTGACGTACCAGAACATGAAGATCGTGGCGACCCAGGCCAGGCAGCACCACAGGCAGAGCGAGTTGATGTTGTACAGCGACTGGTACATGAGCCAGGTGCAGAAGGCGACGCCGAAGAGGGTGCCGGCGTTGAAGGTCAGCCAGTACCAGGGGCGGAACGAGGCCCCGGCCAGCATGCTCATGCCGACGCAGATCACGATCCCGTAGGCGACGAGTCCGAGCATCGGGTTCGGGAAGCCGAACGCCGACGCCTGGTCGCTCGTCATGATGTTGCCGCAGGAGACGATCGGGTTGAGGCTGCAGGCGGGCTTGAAGGCCGGGTCCTCCAGCAGCTTGAACTTGTCGATCGTGATCACCCACGCGGCGAGCAGGCCCGCCGCTCCGGTGATCACCAGCAGCAGGGCCAGGGCCCGGCTTCCCCCGACGGTCCTGCCCCGGGCGGTGTCCGCGTCCGCGCTTCGTGTCGTCATACCGCCCGCTCCACATCTGCCAGGTGATCAAGCACGGGCCATTGTGCCGTACGAGCCTGTGAACGGACGGGGCCGGAGAAAGATCCCCGGCCCCGTCCTGTGTGCTCCCGTACCGCTGCCGTCAGGCGAGGCGGGCCCGGACGGTGTCGACCAGCTCGTCGACGGGCACGGCCGTCTGCTCGCCGGACTCCATGTCCTTCAGCTGGACGACGCCCTCGGCGAGGTCCCGCTCGCCCACCACGACCGCGAAGCGGGCACCGCTGCGGTTCGCGTCCTTCATCGCACCCTTGAGGCCCTTGCCTCCGTAGGACATGTCCGCCGCGACGCCCGCCTTGCGCAGCTGCGTCACGAGGCCGAACACGGTCGCCTTGGCCTCGCCCAGCGCCACCGCGAACACCGAGGTCGACGCCGGGATGTCGAGCTCGACGCCCTCCGCCTCCAGGGCGAGGACCGTACGGTCCACACCGAGGGCCCAGCCCACCGACGGCAGCGCCGGTCCGCCGATCATCTCGGACAGGCCGTCGTAGCGGCCGCCGCCGCCCACCGCGGACTGCGAGCCGAGGCCGCCGTGGACGAACTCGAAGGTGGTGCGGGTGTAGTAGTCCAGCCCGCGCACCAGCTTCTCGTCGTCCTCGAAGGCGACGCCGGCCGCCGTCACCAGGGCGCGCACCTGCTCGTGGTACGCCTTGCACGCGTCACACAGGTAGTCCCGCAGCACCGGGGCGCCGACGAGCTGCTTCTGCACCTCGGCGCGCTTGTCGTCGAGGACGCGCAGCGGGTTGATCCCGGCCCGGCGCACGGTCTCCTCGTCGAGGTCGAGACCGCCCAGGAAGGACTGCAGCGCCTCCCGGTACACCGGACGGCACTCCTTGTCGCCCAGCGAGTTCAGCAGGATCCGGAAGTTGCGCAGGCCCAGCGAGCGGTACGCCTGGTCGGCCAGGATGATCAGCTCGGCGTCCAGGGCCGGGTCCTCGGCGCCGATCGCCTCGGCGCCGACCTGGGAGAAGTGGCGGTAGCGGCCCGCCTGCGGCTTCTCGTAGCGGTAGTAGGAGCCCGAGTACCAGAGCTTGACCGGCAGGTTGCCCTTCTTGTGCAGGCTGGCCTCCAGCGCCGCGCGCAGCACGGAGGCCGTGCCCTCGGGGCGCAGGGCGAGCTGGTCACCGCCCTTGGTCTCGAAGGCGTACATCTCCTTGGAGACGATGTCGGTGGACTCGCCGACGCCGCGGGCGAAGAGGCCCACGTCCTCGAAGCCGGGGGTCTCGATGTAGCCGTAGCCGGAGTTGCGCAGGGGCGCCGCGATGGCCTCGCGCACCGCCAGGTACTTCACGGATACCGGCGGGATCAGGTCGTACGTGCCCTTGGGGGCCTGGAAAGTAGCCACGAAGCTTTCGTCACATTCCTCGTCGTGGAGCGGCGGTGCCGTCTCCGAGCCCGGCGGCGACTTCCCGAAGGTACGGGTTGGTCGCGCGCTCGCGGCCGATGGTGGTCTGGGGACCGTGGCCGGACAGCACCACGGTCGAGTCGTCGAGCGGCAGGCACACGCGGCCCAGCGATGCGAGAATCTCGGCGTGGGAGCCGCCGGGCAGGTCGGTGCGTCCGATGGAGCCGGCGAAGAGCAGGTCGCCCGAGAAGAAGACCGGCGGGATGTCGGCCAGCTCGGGCATCCGGAAGGTCACCGACCCCTTGGTATGCCCCGGCGCGTGCGCCACGGAGAATTCCATTCCGGCCAATTTCAGGGTGGCGCCGTCGGCCAGCTCGCGGACGTCGTCCGGCTCCCCCACGGTCAGCTCGCCCATGAGCGGCATCCCGATGGAGCGGCCGAGGGCCTTCTCCGGGTCGCTCATCATGTAGCGGTCCTCGGGATGGATCCAGGCCGGTACGTCGTGTGCTCCGCACACCGGGACCACCGAGGCCACATGATCGATGTGGCCATGGGTCAGCACGACCGCGACGGGCTTGAGCCGATGCTTCTTCAGCGTCTCCTCGACACCCTGGGCGGCCTGATGGCCCGGGTCGATGATGACGCACTCCTCACCGGCGGCGGGGGCGACCACGTAGCAGTTGGTGCCCCAAGCGCCTGCGGGGAACCCGGCAATCAGCACGTTCGTCCTCAATCGTCGTCCGGCGGGAGGCTGCAGACAGGAATCCTGCTGCTCAGAGCCTACCGGCGCCGCTCATTACACAGCGAACCCATATACGGTACGGCCTATCCCAGCCCGGACAGCAGTACCAGACACGTACAAGGAGACGACCCGGTGGTCACGAGCGATCAGCGACGGCGACAGCTCGCCAAGGAGAAGTACGAGCGCCAGCAGAAGCGCCGGGCCGAGGCCCGGAAGAAGTCGCGGCAGCGCGCGGCCGTGATCGGCGCGGCCGTGGCCGTGGTGATCGCGACGCTGGTGGGTCTGATCGTGGGCGGTGTCTTCGACAAGGACAAGAAGGACCAGGCCGCGGACCCGTCCGCGAGCCCGTCGGCCTCGGCGAGCGAGCCCGCGCCCAAGCAGTCCCCCTCGCCGGAGATGGCGATCGACCAGAAGGCGAAGTACACCTTCGCGCTGAAGACCAGCGCGGGTGACATCAACTTCACGATGGACGCGGCGAAGACCCCGCAGACCGTGAACTCCTTCAAGTCGCTCGCCGACAAGGGCTACTTCGACAACACCAAGTGCCACCGGCTGACGGCCGGCGGGATCTTCGTGCTCCAGTGCGGCGACCCGGAGGGCACCGGCCGCGGCGGCCCGGGCTACAACATCCCGGACGAGAACCTGGACTCGCTGGGCAAGGCCAACGGGCAGGGTCAGGTCGTCTACCCGGCCGGCACGGTGGCGATGGCCAACACGGGCCAGCCCGGCTCGGGCGGCAGCCAGTTCTTCCTGGTCTACAAGGACAGCCCGCTGACGCCGACGTACACGCCGTTCGGCAAGATCGACGCGGCCGGCCTGAAGGTCCTGGAGGAGATCGCGAAGGCCGGTACGGTCGACGGCGGCCAGGACGGCGCGCCGAAGACCGAGGTCAAGATCGAGAAGGGCGCGGTCACGCAGAACTGACGTGATGCGGCGACCCCGGGCCCGGCCGGCCCGCCGCCCGTACGCCGATATTCCGTCGTGCGGGATGCGGACAGCCGGCCCGGCGGTCGCCTATGTTGGCGTTGTGCAGGGCGGGCGCTGCCCGCCCCAGGAAACTGTGGACGATGCCCAGGGGGTGAACCCCTCGCAAGGCATCAGGTGGAGGAGGCGCTGTGAGCAGCGACCCGTGGGGCCGAGTCGACGAGACGGGCACCGTGTACGTGCGTACTTCCGAGGGCGAGCAGGTCGTCGGATCGTGGCAGGCCGGCACCCCTGAGGAGGCCCTGGCCTATTTCGAGCGCAAGTACGAGGGCCTGGTGGTCGAGATCGGTCTCCTCGAAAAGCGGGTGCGGACCACTGATCTGTCCGCCAAGGACGCCCAGACGGCGATCGACCACCTGCGCACGCAGGTCGACGAGCACCACGCCGTGGGTGACCTGGGCGCCCTGCGGGTGCGGCTGGACAAGCTGGTCACGACCGTGGAGTCCCGGCGCGAAGAGCGCAAGGTGGCGAAGGCCAAGCAGACGGACGAGGCCCGTGCGGCCAAGGACGCGCTGGTCGTCGAGGCCGAGCAGCTGGCCCAGAGCGACCAGTGGCGCAGTGCCGGTGAGCGGCTGCGCGCCCTGGTGGACATCTGGAAGGGGCTGCCGCGTCTGGACCGCAAGTCGGACGACGAGCTGTGGCACCGGTTCTCCCACGCGCGTTCCGCCTTCTCCAAGCGCCGCAAGGCGCACTTCGCCTCGCTGGACGCGCAGCGCGAGGATGCCCGCAAGGTGAAGGAGAAGCTGGTCGCGGAGGCCGAGTCGCTGTCGAAGTCGACCGACTGGGGTCCGACGGCTGCCCGCTACCGCGAGCTGATGGCCGACTGGAAGGCGGCGGGCCGGGCGCAGCGCGAGTCCGAGGACGACCTGTGGAACCGTTTCCGCGGTGCGCAGGACGTGTTCTTCGCGGCCCGTAGCGAGGTCTTCGCGGAGCGTGACGCCGAGCAGATCGAGAACCTGAAGCTCAAGGAGGAGCTGGCCGACGAGGCCGAGAAGCTCGTACCCGTAACGGACCTGAAGGCTGCCCGTGCCGCGTTCCGCTCCCTGAACGAGCGCTGGGAGGCCATCGGCCACGTGCCGCGGGACGCCCGGCCGAAGGTCGAGGGCCGTATGCACGCGGTCGAGCGGGCGATCCAGGAGGCCGAGGAGGGCGAGTGGCGCCGTACGAACCCGGAGGCGCGGGCCCGTGCGGCCGGTCTGACGGGCCAGCTCCAGGCGGCCGTCGACAAGCTGCGTGAGCAGATCGACGCGGCGCGCGCGGCGGGCAACAACGCCAAGGCCGACAAGCTCTCGCGCGAGCTGGAGGGCCGCCAGGCCCTGCTGGACCAGGCGCTGAAGGGCCTGGAGGAGTTCGGCGGCTGACTTCTGCGCGGCCGCCCGCGGATGTGCGAGGGCCCCGGTACGGATCTCCGTACCGGGGCCCTCGTCCGTGTTACGGCCTGCGGGCCGAGGTCACGCGGTAGACGTCGTAGACGCCCTCGACGCCCCGGACGGCCTTCAGGACGTGCCCCAGGTGCTTGGGGTCGCCCATCTCGAAGGTGAACCGGGAGGTGGCCACCCGGTCGCGGGAGGTCTGGACGGCCGCCGAGAGGATGTTGACGTGCTGGTCCGACAGGACCCGGGTGACGTCCGACAGCAGCCGGGACCGGTCCAGCGCCTCGACCTGGATGGCGACCAGGAAGACCGAGGACTGGGTGGGCGCCCACTCGACCTCCAGCATCCGCTCGGGCTGCTGGGAGAGCGAGTCGACGTTGACGCAGTCCGCGCGGTGAACCGATACGCCGCTGCCGCGCGTGACGAACCCGATGATCGGGTCGCCCGGCACCGGGGTGCAGCAGCGGGCCAGCTTGACCCACACGTCGTCGACGCCCTTGACGACGACACCCGGGTCGGCGTTGGTGCGCCGCTTGCGGCCGCGTGCCGGCGGGATCGATTCCTCGATGTCCTCGTTGGCCGCCTCCTCGCCGCCGAGGGCCGCCACCAGCTTCTGTACGACGCCCTGCGCGGCCACGTGGCCCTCGCCGATCGCCGCGTACAGGGAGGAGATGTCGGGGTAGCGCATCTCGTGCGCGAGGGTGACGAGCGAGTCGCCGGTCAGGATGCGCTGGATCGGCAGGTTCTGCTTGCGCATGGCCCGCGCGATGGCGTCCTTGCCGTGCTCGATGGCCTCGTCGCGGCGCTCCTTGGAGAACCAGGCGCGGATCTTGTTGCGGGCCCGCGGGGACTTGACGAAGCCGAGCCAGTCGCGGGACGGACCCGCGCCCTCGGCCTTGGAGGTGAAGACCTCGACCAGGTCGCCGTTGTCGAGCGTGGACTCCAGCGGGACGAGCCGGCCGTTGACCCGGGCCCCTATCGTCCGGTGGCCGACCTCGGTGTGGACGGCGTACGCGAAGTCCACGGGGGTGGCTCCGGCGGGCAGCGCGATGACGTCGCCCTTGGGGGTGAAGACGAAGACCTCGTTGCGGGAGAGGTCGAAGCGCAGCGAGTCGAGGAACTCGCCCGGGTCCTCGGTCTCCTTCTGCCAGTCCAGCAGCTGGCGCAGCCAGGCCATGTCGTTGACCGTGTCCTGGCCGGCGCTGCCCTTGGCGGCCTGCGGGACGTCGGTGCGGACCTTGGAGGTGCCGGCGACGGTCTGCTGCTTGTACTTCCAGTGCGCGGCGATGCCGTACTCGGCGCGGCGGTGCATGTCGAAGGTGCGGATCTGCAGCTCGACGGGCTTGCCGCTGGGTCCGATGACCGTCGTGTGGAGCGACTGGTACATGTTGAACTTGGGCATCGCGATGTAGTCCTTGAACCGGCCGGGGACCGGGTTCCATCGCGCGTGCACGGTGCCCAGGGCCGCGTAGCAGTCCCGGACGGTGTCGACGAGGACACGGATGCCCACCAGGTCGTAGATCTCCGCGAAGTCACGGCCTCGGACGATCATCTTCTGGTAGACGCTGTAGTAGTGCTTCGGGCGGCCCGTCACGGTCGCCTTGATGCGGGCGGCCCTGAGGTCGACCTGCACCTCGTCGGTGACGACGGCGAGGTACTCGTCCCGCTTGGGCGCGCGCTCGGCGACCAGGCGCACGATCTCGTCGTACATCTTGGGGTAGAGGATCGCGAAGGAGAGGTCTTCGAGCTCCCACTTGATCGTGTTCATGCCCAGCCGGTGAGCCAGCGGGGCATAGATCTCAAGGGTCTCGCGGGCCTTCTTCTCCTGCTTCTCCCGCTTGAGGTAGCGCATGGTGCGCATGTTGTGCAGCCGGTCGGCGAGCTTGATGACCAGGACGCGCGGGTCCTTGGCCATCGCCACGACCATCTTGCGGACGGTCTCCGCCTGGGCGGCCTCGCCGAACTTCACCCGGTCCAGCTTGGTGACGCCGTCGACGAGCAGGGCCACGGCGTCGCCGAAGTCGCGGCGCAGGTCTTCGAGGCCGTACTCGGTGTCCTCGACGGTGTCGTGCAGCAGACCGGCCATGAGGGTGGCCGGGTCCATGCCGAGCTCGGCGAGGATGGTGGTCACCGCGAGCGGGTGGGTGATGTACGGGTCGCCGCTCTTGCGCTTCTGGCCGCGGTGCCAGCGCTCGGCCACCTGGTAGGCCTGCTCCAGCTGGCGCAGCGTCGACGTCTCGATCTTCGGGTCGTTGCTGCGGACTATACGGAGCAGCGGCTCCAGAACCGGGTTGTACGGGTTCGAGCGCTGCACGCCGAGCCGGGCGAGACGGGCACGCACCCGGTTGGACGACCCGGCGGACTTCGCCGACGCGGGCTTGACCGGCGGCACCGGCGGGGCCGGCGGGGGCGTGGCGGGGGCCGCCGTGGTCTGCTCGGCCTGCGGGTCGGGCTGCGCGGCGGAGATTGGCTGGACCTCGTCTGGCAAGAGCGCTCCTCAGCGGATCCGGTGCCCGTGTCCGGTCCGGACAACCCATGGTAGCGAGGGTTCGGCCCCCTCGTTCCGCGAGCCCGTCCCGTGTGCGGCTCCGCTGCTGGGGTTCCGGCCCCCGGCGACCGGTCCGCACCCGGAAACGAAAGCGGCGGGCACCCGGGATGTCCCGGATACCCGCCGCTCGGCAAGCGAAGAGATTCAGACCACGATCAGCGCGTCCAGCGGAGCCTCGCCCAGGGCGGGCGCCAGCTTGGCCCGGCCCGGGAGGAACGACAGCTCCATCAGGACCGCCACGCCAGCGACCTCCGCGCCGGCCCGCCGGATCAGCGAGAGCGAGGCCTCGGCGGTACCGCCGGTGGCCAGCACGTCGTCGATGACCATGACCCGGTCACCGGCCGACAGGTCCTCGGCGTGGACCTCGATCTCCGCGGTGCCGTACTCCAGCTCGTACGACTGCGCGAGCGTCGCACCCGGCAGCTTTCCGGCCTTGCGCACCGGCACGAAGCCGATCCCGGCCTGCACCGCGACCGGAGCCGCGAGGATGAACCCGCGCGCCTCCAGACCGACGATCTTCGTCGCGCCGTACCGTCCGGCCAGCTCCACCAGCGCGTCCGTCAGCGCGGCGAACGCCTTGGGGTCCGCCAGCAGCGGGGTGATGTCCTTGAACATCACGCCCGGCTTCGGGTAGTCCGGCACGTCCTTGATCCGGCTGAGGAGCAGGTCCCGCGTGTCCTCGGACAGCGGCGCGGTCAACGCCGCCGCCCCGGCCGGCCCTGCGCCACGACCTGCGGCTCGTCCTCGGCCTCGTAGGCCTCGTCCGGGGACTCGCCCTTGGCCACCGCGGCCGCCCGCTTGGCGAGCACCCGCTTCTTGAGCGCCTTCATCGCCGGCTCGCGCTCCTTGAGGTCGACGACCAGCGGGGTCGCGATGAAGATCGAGGAGTACGCACCGGCCGCGAGGCCGACGAACAGCGACAGCGAGATGTCGTTCAGCATGCCGGCGCCCAGGAAGCCGCCGCCGATGAACAGCAGCGCGCCGACCGGGAGGAGCGCCACGACCGTGGTGTTGATCGAGCGGACCAGGGTGCCGTTGATGCTGCGGTTGGCGACCTCGCTGTACGTCCAGCGGGTCTGCTTGGTGATGTCCTTCGAGCCCTCCTTGAGACCGTCGAAGACGACGACGGTGTCGTAGAGGGAGTAACCGAGGATCGTCAGCAGACCGATGACCGTGCCCGGCGTGACCTCGAAGCCGACGAGCGCGTACACGCCGACGGTGATGGTGAGGTCGTGGATCAGCGCGATCAGCGCCGCGACCGCCATCCGCCACTCGAAGGCGATGGCCAGGTAGATCACCACGAGGACCATGAAGACGCCGAGGCCGGTCCAGGCCTTGTTCGCGATCTGCTCGCCCCAGCTGGGGCCGACCAGGTCGGCGTTGACGTCGGCCTCGCTGACCTTGAGGTCGGCGGCGAGGACCTTCTTGACATCGGTCGCGGCGGCGGTGTCCAGACCGGAGATCTGGATCCGCAGGCCGCCGGTGCCGAGCTCCTGGACGATCGCGTCGTGGCCCGAGGCCTTCTCCGCGGCTTCCGTCGCCTTGGCCACGGAGACGGTCGACTTCGGGGTGGTGAAGACGGCACCGCCCTTGAACTCGATGCCCATGTTGAGGCCCTGGACGGCCAGGGCGACGATCGCCGTGATGGTGATCAGGATGGAAACGCCGTACCAGAGAAAGCGCTTGCCGACGAAGTCGTAGCCGACCTCACCGCGGTACAGCCTGGCGCCGAGATCTCCCAGCTTCGACATCTCTCACGCCTCCTTTGCGTCTACGGGGGCGGGTGCGGAACCGGTACGGCGGGACCGGCGCAGCGGAGGCTTGGCGCCCAGCCGCTTCGGGTCCAGCCCGGACCACGGATGACCGCTGGCGAAGAACTTCGTACGCGCCACCAGTGTCATGACGGGCTTGGTGAAGAGGAACACCACGACCACGTCGAGCAGGGTCGTAAGACCCAGTGTGAAGGCGAAGCCCTGGACCTTGCCCACCGTGACGATGAACAGCACGGCCGCGGCCAGGAACGACACGAAGTCGGAGACCAGGATCGTGCGACGGGCACGCGGCCAGGCGCGCTCGACGGCCGGACGCAGGGTGCGGCCCTCGCGGATCTCGTCCCGGATGCGCTCGAAGTACACGATGAACGAGTCCGCCGTGATGCCGATCGCCACGATCGCGCCGCAGACGGCCGGCAGGTTCAGCGCGAAGCCGATGCCCTTTCCGAGCAGCGACATGATCGTGTAGGTCAGGATCGCGGAGACCAGGAGGCTGACGATGGCGATGAAGGCCAGGCCCCGGTAGTACACCAGCAGGTAGATCACCACGAGGAGCAGGCCGATGGCGCCGGCGATCAGGCCGGCCTTCAGCTGCTCGCCGCCGAGCGCGGCGGTGACGGTGGTGACGCTGTCCTCGCTGAAGGAGAGCGGCAGGGCGCCGTACGAGAGCATGTTGCCCAGGTCCTGCGCGGACTGCTGGGTGAAGCCGCCCGAGATCTCGGCGTTGCCACCGGTCAGCGCCTGGCTCACGGACGGGTCGGAGATGACCCGGCCGTCGAGCACGATCGCGAACTGGTTCTGCGGCATCTGCTTGGTGGCCAGCTCACCGGTGATCTTGGCGAACTTGTCGGCGCCCTTGTCGGTGAACTGCATGGTGACGATCCACTGGCCGCGCTGGGGGTCGATGACTCCCTTGGCTTCCTTCACGTCCTGGCCGTTGACCTGGGCCGGGCCGAGCACCCACTTGCCCCAGGCGTCGCCGCGCTGACCGCAGGCGATCATCGGCTCCTCGGGCTTGGCGCCCTGGCCGGCGGCGGCGCGCTGCGCCTCGTTGTTGCAGTCCAGCGCCGCGAACTTGGCCTGGAGGGCCGCGGCGGCGGCCTCGTCGCCGGTCGCCGGCGTGGAGGCGGAGGCGGACGGCGACGGAGCCTTGGTGTCGTCTGCCTTCTTCGACTCGCTCGCCGAGGGCGAGGGAGTGGGCGCGGCCGGGGCCTTGAGGGCCTCACTGAGCGCGCGGCCCTGGGAAGTGGCGCTGGACGACGGGGTGGCGGAGGGGCTGGTCTTGCCGTCTCCGGCCTTGGGAGCCCCGGAGCCGCTCGCGGAGGGGCTCGGGCTCGCGGTGCCCTCGGGAGCGGCCGGGGAGCCGTCCGCGAAGGCGATGACCGGGCGGAAGTACAGCTGGGCGGTGGTACCGACCTGCTCGCGCGCCTGCTGCTCGTTCGTCCCCTTGGGGATGTTCACGATGATGTGGTCGCGGCCCTGGGTCTGGACCTCTGCCTCGGACACGCCGAGACCGTTGACGCGGCGGTCGATGATGCCGACCGCCGTGTTCATGTTGGTCTCGTTGATGGCGCTCTCTTTGCCGGGCTCGCTCTTGGCCTTGAGCGTGATGCTCGTGCCGCCGGCGAGGTCGATGCCCAGCCTGGGAGTCGTCTGCTTGGAGAGGAACATCCCCGCGGTGAGCGCCACCATCGCGATCAGGATGATCGCCAGGGCGCGCCCCGGCCTCCCCTGAGCCCCCGTGGGCCGCCGGCCCTTCTTCGGTGCTGCCACCTTGTCGTTTCTCCCTGTCCAACCGTCCCGCGCCGGGTCAGCGCGGGGACGGCCACGAAATGTGTGGTGGGGACCCCTGCCCCCCGCAGAAGTGTCACAGACGGGGACCGTGCCGGTCGCCGGTCGGGCGCCTCCACGGTCCCCCGCCGAGCGTTACTTCGCGCCGGCCTCGCCGTCGGACTTGCCGTCCTTGGGCTCGTCGTCGCCCTTGGGCGCGTCCTCGTCCTTCTTGCCCAGGTCGAGCTTGGGAGCCTCGTCCTCGTCCTTGGTGAGGTCCGCCTTCGGCGCCTCGGTCAGCGAGGAGGCGTCGTCCGGGACGACCGGCGTGTCGGTCGCCTCGTCGTCGCCGATGCCGTGGACGATGCGGTTGTACTCCGCGTCCTCCAGAACGGCACCGATGGAGTTCTTCGCGAAGATCGCGTGGACGCCGGGAGCCAGCTCGAGAGTGACCGTGTCGTCACCGATCTCCTTCACCGTGGCGTACATGCCGCCGATGGTGCGGACCCCGGTGCCGGGCGTCATGTGGTCGCGCATCTGCGCGGCGGCCTGCTGCTTCTTCTTCGCGGAGCGGGTCATCAGGAACATCGCCCCGATGAGCACGATGAACGGGAGGAGTGTCACGAGATTCACGGGACGGAGATCCTTCGCACGACCGCACGCGGACGGCGGCCTTTTCTACGGGGGTGGGCACGCCGACCCGAAGGGTCGGCATCGGCGGAGTCTAGGCGAGTCCGCACCGATGGAACAACGCCCAGCATGGCACCGCAGTTCCTGAGGGGTCGAACCTCCGCGCCGTCAGGCCCCGAACAAGCCCTGTTGTCCGCTTGATCCACTCCCGCCGTGCTGCGGCGGTACGAGTCCCAGGTGAGCCCATGCGGCGGGCGTCGCCACCCGCCCCCGGGGGGTGCGCGCGAGCAGCCCCTCGCGGACCAGGAACGGCTCCGCGACCTCCTCCACGGTCTCCCGCTCCTCACCGACGGCCACGGCGAGGGTGGACAGGCCCACGGGTCCGCCGCCGAACAGCTTGAGCAGGGCTTCGAGAACGGCGCGATCCAGTCGGTCGAGGCCGCGCCCGTCCACCTCGTACACCTGGAGGGCGGTACCGGCCACCTCGCGGTTGATCACGCCGTCCGCCCGGACCTGTGCGTAGTCGCGGACGCGGCGCAGCAGGCGGTTGGCGATGCGCGGGGTGCCGCGGGAGCGTCCGGCGATCTCGGCGGCGCCGGCGGTGTCGATCTCCACGTCGAGGAGGCGGGCGGAGCGGTGGATGACGCGTTCCAGCTCCTCGGGGGCGTAGAACTCCATGTGCCCGGTGAAGCCGAAGCGGTCCCGCAGCGGCGGGGGCAGCAGTCCGGCCCGGGTGGTGGCGCCGACCAGGGTGAACGGCGGCAGCTCCAGCGGGATGGCGGTGGCCCCGGGTCCCTTGCCGACGATCACGTCGACGCGGAAGTCCTCCATGGCCATGTAGAGCATCTCCTCGGCGGGCCGGGACATGCGGTGGATCTCGTCGAGGAAGAGGACCTCGCCCTCCTGGAGGGAGGAGAGGATCGCGGCGAGGTCGCCGGCGTGCTGGATGGCGGGGCCGGAGGTGATGCGGATGGGCGCGCCCATCTCGGCCGCGATGATCATGGACAGGGTGGTCTTGCCGAGGCCGGGCGCACCGGAGAGCAGGACGTGGTCGGCGGTGGCTCCGCGCTGGCGGGCCGCCTTGAGGACGAGGTCCAGCTGCTGGCGGACCTTCTCCTGGCCGACGAACTCGCCGAGGTCCTTGGGGCGCAGCGCCGCCTCGACGGCGGTGTCCTCGCCGTCGGCGGCGGCCGCCACGATCCGGTCGTCGCTCTCGTCTTCCCAGTTCACGCTGTCAGTCTGCCTTCTCGGTTCGTACGGTGGTCGGTCGCCTGCGGGCCGGTCCCTACGGGGCTTTCCCCCACCCCGCCCTTTCGCCGTTTCCCGGGCGCTGCCCGGACCCGCGCCTCGATCGCCGGCGGGGCTGCAAGTGGCGGCGCTCGGCTAGCGGGCCCGGTTCAGGGACTGGAGGGCGGCCCGCAGGAGCTGCGGAACCGGGGCCGAACCGCCTGCGGCGATGGCGGCCTCGGCCTGCGGGGTGACGGCCGCGACCGCGTCCTCCGCGTCGCGCGAGGCGTAGCCGAGGCCGATCAGGGCGGCGGAGAGCTGCTCGGTCCAGGGGGCGGGCCCGGAGGCCGCGGCGCGCTGGGCGCCCACGAGGCCGCTGCTGCCCAGTGGAGCCCCCAGCTTGCCCTTCAGTTCGAGGAGTAGCTTCTGGGCGCCCTTCTTGCCGATGCCCGGCACCGCCACCAGCGCCTTCTCGTCGCCGGTGGAGACGGCCAGGCGCAGGGCGTCGGGGCTGTGCACGCCGAGCATCGCCTGGGCGAGCCTCGGCCCGACCCCGCTGGCGGTCTGCAGGATCTCGAAGACCTGGCGCTCGTCGTCGTCGGCGAAGCCGTACAGGGTCAGCGAGTCCTCGCGAACGACCAGGGAGGTGGCCAGCCGGGCCTGCTCCCCCATCCGCAGGCCGGAGATGGTGGTGGGCGTGCAGTGCACGGCCATGCCCACTCCCCCGACCTCGATCACGGCAAGGGTGGGGGCGAGTGCGGCGACCGGGCCGCTGACGAAGGCGATCATCGGGTACGGCCTTTCGAGGCGTGCAGGGCGACCGCCTGCTGGAGGCGGTTCTGGGCGGGGGCCCGCCAGATGTGGCAGATGGCGAGGGCGAGGGCGTCGGCGGCGTCCGCCGGCTTGGGTGGTGCGTCCAGCCTCAGCAGCCGGGTGACCATGGCTCCGACCTGGGCCTTGTCGGCCCGGCCGCTGCCGGTGACGGCGGCCTTGACCTCGCTGGGGGTGTGCAGGGCGACCGGTATCCCGCGGCGGGCGGCGCACAGCATCGCGACGGCGCTCGCCTGGGCGGTGCCCATCACGGTGCTGACGTTGTGCTGGCTGAACACCCGCTCCACGGCGACGACTTCGGGCCGGTGCGTGTCGAGCCATTCCTCGATGCCCTGCTCGATGGCGACGAGCCGGTGGCCCAACTCGGCGTCCGCGGGCGTCCGTACGACCCCCACGCCGATCATGGTCAGCGGCCGTCCGGCCACGCCCTCGACGACGCCGACACCGCACCGCGTCAGCCCGGGGTCAACACCCAGTACTCGCACCACCGCCACCTCCTTCTTCGCGCAGGTGTGCAGGCTACCGGCCGCCTGTGACAGTGCACCGACAGCACGGACCGACCCGCCGGGCGCAGCGGCGGGCCGGCAGTGGCGGGGACGGAAACGACGGTGGGCCGACGGGGTGTCCCCGTCGGCCCACCGTTGACGTCCGGTCAGGCGTCGACCTTCTCCATGACCTCGTCCGAGACGTCGAAGTTGGCGAAGACGTTCTGCACGTCGTCGCTGTCCTCCAGCGCGTCGATCAGCTTGAAGATCTTGCGCGCGCCCTCTTCGTCCAGCTCGACCTGCATGGTCGGCAGGAAGTTGGAGTCGGCCGAGTCGTAGTCGATGCCGGCCGCCTGGAGCGCGGTACGGACCGCGACCATGTCGGTGGCCTCGCTGATGATCTCGAAGCTGTCGCCGAGGTCGTTGACCTCTTCGGCACCGGCGTCGAGCACCGTCTCCAGGACGTCGTCCTCGGAGAGCTCGCCCTTGGGCAGCAGGACGACGCCCTTGCGGTTGAACAGGTACGAGACCGAGCCCGGGTCGGCCATCGAACCGCCGTTGCGGGTCATGGCGACACGCACGTCGGACGCGGCACGGTTGCGGTTGTCGGTGAGGCACTCGATGAGCACCGCGACACCGTTCGGACCGTAGCCCTCGTACATGATCGTCTCGTAGTCGGCGCCGCCGGCCTCAAGACCACCGCCGCGCTTGACCGCGGAGTCGATGTTCTTGTTCGGGACCGAGCTCTTCTTGGCCTTCTGGATGGCGTCGAAGAGCGTCGGGTTGCCATCGATGTCGGCACCGCCCATACGGGCCGCGACCTCGATGTTCTTGATCAGCTTCGCGAAGAGCTTGCCGCGCTTGGCGTCAACCACGGCCTTCTTGTGCTTCGTCGTAGCCCATTTAGAGTGGCCGGACATCTGCCTGTCTCCTTCGCGTCACCAACAATGTTCGCCTCAGATCCTACCGGGACGCCGTTACAGCCCCGCGCGCACCATGTCGACGAAGTACGCGTGAACGCGGTCGTCTCCGGTCAGCTCGGGGTGGAACGAGGTAGCCAGGACGTTGCCCTGACGCACCGCGACCGTGTGGCCGTCGTACGTGGCGAGCACCTCGGCGGAGGCGCCGACGGACTCGACCCAGGGCGCGCGGATGAAGACGCCCTCGACCGGGCCGCCCGCTATGCCCGCGAAGTCGATCTTCGCTTCGAAGGACTCGTTCTGGCGGCCGAACGCGTTGCGGCGGACGATCATGTCGATGCCGCCCAGGGTCTCCTGGTCCTCACGGCCGTCCAGGAGCTTGTCCGCCAGCATGATCATGCCGGCGCAGGTGCCGTACACGGGCATGCCGGCGGCCACGCGCTCGCGCAGCGGCTCCAGCATGCCGAACAGCACGGCGAGCTTCGACATGGTGGTGGACTCGCCGCCGGGGATCACCAGGGCGTCGACCTCGGCGAGCTCCTCGGGACGCCGGATCGGCCTGGCCACGGCGTCCGCCGCGGCCAGGGCGATCAGGTGTTCCCGGACGTCGCCCTGAAGTGCCAGGACACCGATCACGGGGGTGTTCGTCATGACCGATTACCAGCCGCGGTTGGCGTAGCGCTCGGACTCGGGGAGGGTGTCGCAGTTGATGCCGACCATGGCCTCGCCCAGGTTGCGGGAGGCGTCCGCGATGATCTTCGGGTCGTCGTAGAAGGTGGTGGCCTTCACGATGGCGGCGGCACGCTTGGCCGGGTCGCCCGACTTGAAGATGCCGGAGCCGACGAAGACGCCCTCGGCGCCGAGCTGGCGCATGAGCGCGGCGTCGGCCGGGGTGGCGACGCCACCGGCGGAGAACAGCACGACCGGGAGCTTGCCGAGCTCGGCGACTTCCTTGACGAGCTCGTACGGGGCGCGCAGCTCCTTGGCGGCGGCGAACAGCTCGTTGTTGTCGTAGCCGCGCAGGCGGGCGATCTCGTTCTTGATCTGGCGCAGGTGGCGGACGGCCTCGACCACGTTGCCGGTGCCGGCCTCGCCCTTCGAGCGGATCATGGCCGCGCCCTCGGCGATGCGGCGCAGGGCCTCGCCGAGGTTGGTGGCGCCACAGACGAAGGGGGTGGTGAACGCCCACTTGTCGGAGTGGTTGACCTCGTCGGCCGGGGTCAGGACCTCGGACTCGTCGATGTAGTCGACACCGAGGGACTGCAGGACCTGGGCCTCGACGAAGTGGCCGATGCGGGACTTGGCCATGACCGGGATCGAGACGGCCTCGATGATCTCTTCGATCATGTTCGGGTCGGACATGCGCGCGACGCCGCCGTCCTTGCGGATGTCGGCCGGGACCCGCTCCAGGGCCATGACGGCCACGGCGCCGGCGTCCTCGGCGATCTTCGCCTGCTCGGCGTTGACCACGTCCATGATCACGCCGCCCTTCAGCTGCTCGGCCATGCCGCGCTTGACACGCGAGGTGCCGATCGCCGACTCGGCGGACTGGGGGGAGGTGGGAAGCGTGCTCACGGATTGACCTCACTCGAAAGGAAGACGGGGTACTGCTCGTACTACTCGGCTGAGCAAACCCCAGGGGATCAGTCCACTACAAGGGCCAATGTGGAGCCTGTGGCTCCTTGATTTGTCCCTCGCGGCCCTTGGAAGCCCTTGGAAGCCCTAAGTCGGCCGGTCCGCAAGATCCACCGGAGGCTCATCGTCCATTTCGAAGGCGAGCGGGAACGGCGCGTGCCCCGCCAGTCTGAACCAGCGGACCTTGCGGTGCCTGCGCAGCGCGCGGGCGGCCCGTACCGAGTCGTTGAGGAAGCGCCGCGCCATCGGTACCCGGCGGACGGCCGCCGCCAGCTCCTCCGTGGCCTCCGCCCCGCCGGGGGCCGCCTTGAGCACGTCGACCTGGTCGGCATCGGCGAAGACCGCCCGCAGCGCCTGGCTCAGCTCGCTCTCGGCCACCTCACGGTGGTCCTCCTCGGACTGCCGGGCGGCGTGCGCGGCCTCGTAGAGCACCAGGGAGGAGGCGGGGTCGAGCACCCCGGAGGTGGCCACCTCCAGCACGACGGAGGCCCGGCGTACGAGCTGCGCGTCGAGCGCGGCCCGCGCGGCGTCCATCCGCGAGTGCAGCCGGTCGAGCCGGCCGGCGGTCCAGCTGAGGTAGACCCCGATGACTCCGAGAGCCAGGGCGATCCAGACAAGGGTTTCGATCACGCTGCGCGACCCTACCGCTCCACGCGCCCCCGGCCCCCATCGGCCCTGGCCCGGGCCGCCCCCGGACCCGTAGGGTTCATGATCCATAGATATTGGGGGGGACACGACCTATGAGATCGCGCCGCAGAACGTCGGCACTGACACTTCTGGCGATGGCCGCCGCCCTGGTGGCCGGCGCCTTGGTGGCCGGCGTCCTGGCCGCTTGCCTCTGGGGCGGTTCGGACGGCGGTCTCGTCGTCCTGGCCAAGGTGCGCGGCCACTTCGTCACGATGTGCTGGGTGACGCTGGCCGCCCTGATCGGGGCGGTCCTGCTGGGAGCACGGAAACCGGCGACGCGCCTCGCCGTCGGCCTTCCGTTGGCCGTGATCGGCGTCCCGGTCCTGAGCATCGCCACCTTGTTGGCCATGCTGACGGGCGGGGACACACGGACGCGGGACCTGGCGTCCCCCGGCCGGGACGACCGACGACTGGTCATCGAACAGGGGCTGGCCGGGATCGACCCGGTGTGGACGGTGTACGTCCACCAGGGCAGCGGGCTCCTGGAGCGCCGCTGGACCGTCGGCTCCTTCAACGGCGACGCGCCCCACTACGCACTGCGCGAGACCGTGTGGACGGCCCCCGACCGGATCCGCATGACCACCGGGGGCGGGGAGGTCCACGAGGTGACCGTCGCCCCCGGCGGGCGGCCCGACCGGACCGTCTCCGCCGGGTGATGAACCCTCAGGACGAGGTGGTGTCCTTCGAGAAGCCCAGGCGGGTGCGGAGCGGGACGCGTTCGTCCGCGGCCACCGCCGCCGCGCCGTCCGTCACCGTTTCGTAGACGGCCAGGATGTCCGCCCCGACCGTGGACCAGTCGAAGCGGCGGACGTGCGCCGAGCCGCGGGCGCTGAGCTCGGCCCGGCGCTCCGGGTCCCGCAGCAGCGTGATCGCCGCCGTCGCCAGCGCGTCGGCGTTCTCGTTCGCGAAAAGGTCGCCCGCCCCGCCCTGGTCCAGGACCTGCGCGAAGGCGTCCAGGTCCGACGCGAGCACGGCCGCGCCCGCCGACAGGGCCTCCACCAGGATGATGCCGAAGCTCTCGCCGCCGGTGTTCGGGGCGACGTACACGTCGACGCTGCGCAGCAGCCTCGCCTTGTCCTCGTCCGAGACCATGCCGAGGAATTCGACCCGCTCGCGGAGCTCCGCGGGCAGGGAGGCCACCGCCTC
The DNA here is from genome assembly GCF_042894785.1 of Streptomyces sp. NPDC001502. Classification (NCBI taxonomy): domain Bacteria; kingdom Bacillati; phylum Actinomycetota; class Actinomycetes; order Kitasatosporales; family Streptomycetaceae; genus Streptomyces; species Streptomyces sp. NPDC001502. The sequence goes on along the minus strand of NZ_JBIAVW010000012.1, from coordinate 92,482 downwards.
CTCCTCGTCGCCGCGGCCCGCCACGAGCAGCCGTACGTCCGGGCAGGCCTCCACGATCTTCGGGAAGGCCGCCATCAGCACCGGCAGGCCCTTGCGGGGCTCGTCGATCCGGCCGATGAAGCCCAGGGTCTGCCCGGACCAGTCGGGGTTGGGCTCGGCCTTGGCGAAGAAGTCCACGTCGACGCCGTTGGGGATGACGACCGCGTCGCCGCCCAGGTGTTCCACCAGCGTGCGCCGCGCGTACTCGCTCACCGCGATCCGCGCGTTGATCTTCTCCAGGGCCGGCTGCAGGATCGGGTACGCCGCGATCATCGCCCGGGACCGGGGGTTCGAGGTGTGGAAGGTCGCCACGATCGGCCCCTGCGCCGCCCAGCAGGACAGCAGCCCCAGCGAGGGCGAGGCCGGCTCGTGGATGTGGATCACGTCGAAGGTGCCGTCGTGGAGCCAGCGCCGTACCCGGGCCGCCGACAGGAAGCCGAAGTTCAGCCGGGCCACCGAGCCGTTGTACGGAACAGGCACCGCCCGCCCGGCCGAGACCACGTACGGCGGCAGCGGGGTCTCGTCGTCCGCCGGGGCGAGCACCGACACCTCGTGGCCGAGGCGGATCAGGTGCTCCGCCAGGTCCCGGATGTGGAACTGGACGCCACCCGGCACGTCCCACGAGTACGGGCACACGATGCCGATCTTCACTACGGGCGCTCCTCCAGGTCGTCCAGCCACAGCCGCTGCAGCATGTGCCAGTCCTCCGGGTGCTCGGCGATGCCCCACGCGAAGGCGTCCGCCATCGCCTGGGTCATGAGGGTGGTCTTCTCGGTGCGGGTCCCGGTCTTCGGCACCTTCACCTCGGGGTGGATCCGGCCGTACAACTTCGGCGTGCCGCCGTAGTGCAGGGTCGCCGGGAGCAGCACCGCACCGGTCTGCTGGGCCAGCAGCGCCGGCCCGGCCGGCATGCGCGCCGTGGAGCCGAAGAAGTCCACTTCGACCCCGGAGGCCGACAGGTCCCGGTCCGCGACCAGGCAGACCAGGCCGCCGGAGCGCAGCCGCCGGGCGAGGGTGCCGAAGGCGGCGCCGCCGCTGTGCGGCAGGACCTCCATGCCCAGGCTCTCCCGGTAGGCCACGAAGCGGTCGTAGAGGGTCTCGGGCTTCAGCCGCTCGGCGACCGTGGTGAACGGCGCCTTCATGTGGCCGATGGCCCAGGCCCCGGCGAGGTCCCAGTTGGCCAGGTGCGGCAGGGCCACGACCACTCCGCGCCCGGAGTCGAGGGCCTCGCGCAGCAGGTGCTCGTCCGTGAACTCGACGTCGGTGCTGAAGCGCTCGGGGTCCATGGTCGGCAGCCGGAAGGACTCCATCCAGTACCGCATGTACGAGCGCATGCCCGCCTGCGACAGCTCGCGCAGCCGCTCGGGACCGGCGTCGGGCACCACCCGGGCCAGGTTCGACTCCAGGCGCAGCACGCTCTTGCCGCGCCGCTTCCACGCGAAGTCGGCGATGCGCCGGCCCAGGGCCACGGCGGCCGGTTCGGGCAGCTTCTTGACCCCGGCCCAGCCGAGTCCGTACAGCGAGTCGACCAGCTTGTCCTGGAGGGCGCCCATCAGGCCGCGCCTCCTTCGGCGGCCGCCGCCGCGGCGTCGGCCTCGGCCGACTCGCGGCGTACGGTGACCACCCGCTGGATCAGGGTGACGAGCGAGCCCACCGCCACGATCCACAGCGCGATCGGCAGCAGCACACCGATCCAGGACGGCGCACCGAAGGTCTGCAGCCCGGACAGGCCGGCCGCGACCAGCGAGATCACCAGTCGCTCGGCCCGCTCGATGAGCCCGTTGACGGCCACCGGCAGCCCGATCGACTCGCCGCGCGCCTTGGTGTACGAGACCACCTGGCCGCTGGCCAGGCAGAAGATCGCCACCGCGCACAGCGCGTTGTCGTTCCCGTTGCCCGCGTACCAGAGCGCGAGGCCGCCGAAGATCGCCGCGTCCGCCACCCGGTCGAGGGTGGAGTCGAGGAAGGCTCCCCATCTGCTGGAGACACCGGCCTGGCGGGCCATGTTCCCGTCCACCAGGTCGGAGAAGACGAAGAGGGTGATGGTGATCGTGCCCCAGAAGAACTCGCCGCGGGGGAAGAACCACAGCGCTCCGGCCACCACTCCGGCCGTGCCGATCAGGGTGACCGCGTCCGGGCTCACCCCCCGCCGGAGCAGAAAAGCGGCGAATGGCGTGAGAACACGCGTGAAGAATGCACGCGCGTACTTGTTCAGCATGGCCTTCCCGGAGGGTCGCTGGGCCGCACGGCCACCACGGCCACCGGCTGGCCCATCGTAGCCAGCACGCCACCGCGCGGACGCCGCGCACCCACCGGTTCGTGCCACGTAAGACGTACTTCACGCCGTGGACCGCCTCCGGTGGGCCCCGGGTACGTCCCCGGTACGACGTATGGACGGGATGTGACACCAGTGCAAAGCTCGAAGAATCCCGTATTCCTCCTCCGCGGAGGAGGCCGGGACACCGATCGGACACCGATCCCCTCACCACCCGCCCCTCCTCACCGTCACCACCGGGAGGCATGAGCATCATGGGAGCCACATCACACCAAGCCGGAGCCGCCGGCAGGGCACTGACGGCCGACCGCCCCTCTTCCATCCGGAATGTCGTGCTGGTCGGCCACAGCGGATCCGGCAAGACGACGCTGGTCGAAGCCCTCGCCCTGACCGCGGGCGCGGTCAACCGGGCCGGCCGGGTCGAGGACGGTGCCACCGTCTCCGACTACGACGAGATCGAGCACCGCCGGCAGCGCTCCGTCCAGCTGTCCCTCGTCCCCGTCGAATGGGGCGGAATCAAGATCAATATCCTGGACACCCCCGGATACGCCGACTTCGTCGGGGAACTCAGGGCCGGTCTGCGCGCCGCGGACGCGGCCCTTTTCGTCGTCTCGGCCTCGGACGGGATCGACGGCGCCACCCGCATGGTCTGGGACGAGTGCGAGGCCGTCGGCATGCCCAGGGCCATCGTCGTGACCCACCTGGAGGCCGCCCGCTCCGACTACACGCAGATGACCACCGTCTGCGGCGAGATCTTCGGCGCCGACGACCCCGACGCGGTCATCCCCCTCTACCTCCCCCTGCACGGCCCGCCCGGCCCCGACGGGCACGCCCCCGTCACCGGCCTGCTCGGCCTGCTCTCCCGGCGCGTCTACGAGTACGCCTCCGGCGAGCGTGTGGAGCGCGACCCGGACCCGGCCGAGCTCGCCCTCATCACCGACGCCCGCGCCCGGCTCATCGAGGGGATCATCGCCGAGAGCGAGGACGAGAGCCTCATGGACCGCTACCTGGGCGGCGAGGAGATCGACCTCAAGACCCTCGTCGACGACCTGGAGCGGGCGGTGGCGCGCGGCACCTTCCACCCCGTCCTGATGGCCGCCCCCGCCACCGACGGCGCCCGCCAGGGCCTGGGCACCGTGGAGCTCCTCGAACTGGTCACCGGCGGCTTCCCCACCCCGCTGGAGCGCGCCGCCGTCCCCGTCACCCGCCCCGACGGCTCCGCCCGCCCGGACGTCACCTGCGATCCTGACGGCTCCCTCGTCGCCGAGGTCGTCAAGACCTCCTCCGACCCCTACGTCGGCCGGGTCTCCCTCGTACGCGTCTTCTCCGGCACCCTGAAGGCCGAGGAGACCGTCCACGTCAGCGGGCACGGCCTCGCCGACCGCGGGCACGAGGACCACGACCTCGACGAGCGGGTCGGCGCCCTCTCCTCCCCCTTCGGCAAACAGCAGCGCGTCCTCACCCGGTGCATCGCCGGCGACCTGGCCTGCGTGGCCAAACTCACCCGCGCGGAGACCGGCGACACCCTCTCCGCCAAGGACGACCCGCTCCTGATGGCACCGTGGACCATGCCCGACCCCCTGCTCCCCCTCGCCATCGAGGCCCACAGCAAGGCCGACGAGGACAAGCTGTCCCAGGGCCTGGCCCGGCTCGTCGCCGAGGACCCGACCATGCGGCTGGAGCAGAACCCGCACACCCACCAGGTCGTCCTGTGGTGCCTCGGCGAGGCCCACCAGGACGTCGCCCTGGAGCGGCTGCGCACCCGCTACGGCGTCCAGGTCGACCCCGTCCCGCACAAGGTGAGCCTGCGCGAGACCTTCGGCGCCAAGGCCGCCGGGCGCGGCCGGCACGTCAAACAGTCCGGCGGCCACGGCCAGTTCGCCATCTGCGAGATCGAGGTGGAGCCGCTCCCGCCCGGCAGCGGCATCGAGTTCGTCGACAAGGTCGTCGGCGGCTCCGTGCCCCGCCAGTTCATCCCGTCCGTGGAGAAGGGCGTACGCACCCAGGCCGCCCGCGGGGTCGCCGCCGGCTACCCGCTGGTCGACGTGCGCATCACCCTCCTCGACGGCAAGGCGCACTCGGTGGACTCCTCCGACGCCGCCTTCCAGACGGCCGGCGCCCTCGCCCTGCGCGAAGCCGCCGCCGAGGCCCGGATCGACCTCCTCGAACCGGTCGCCGAGCTCGCCGTCGTCGTCCCCGACGAGTACGTGGGCCCGGTCATGAGCGACCTCGCCGGCCGCCGCGGCCGCGTCGTCGGCACCGACCAGGCCGCGCCGGGGCGCACCCGGGTGCGCGCCGAGATCCCGGAGATCGAGATCGGCCGCTACGCCGTCGAGCTGCGCTCCGTCTCGCACGGCACCGGCCGCTTCGCCCGGGCGTACGCACGCCACGAACCGATGCCGCCGCAGATCGCGGAAAAGGTGCGGGAACAGACCGGGAAGGGAAGCTGATTGGTGTAGCACCGGGTCGGCCGCCCACCCAACCAGCTTGCGGTGGGCGGCATTTCCCTGTCCCATGACCATGGGGTGAGATCCGCCGATAGGCTCGTCGGCGCATCAAAAGAGCACGAACGCACAGCGATGGGGGCAGCGGTGGCGGACGACGGATTCGACTTCAGGCCCGGAGCGCAGGTTCCGCTGCAGGGAGGCGGCGGTCAGACGGCGGCGACCAACGCCCTCGCCTCCGCCGCGTACCGGGACGGCGGCAAGGACAGCAAGCTGGAGAAGATACTCACCGCCAACAGCGAGAACCACCCGGCGACGGTGAAACCGCCGAAGATCTCCCTCTTCGAGCCCAGCCTCGGCGAGGCCTTCTGCCGCGCCGTGGAGGCCCGCGCCCTCGGTCCGGGCCGCAAGCCCCTCATCCAGTCCTTCGGCGCCGATCCGCAGACGGTGGTGGAGCACTGCCTGGCCGCCTCGCACATCCGCAAGGAGCGCGACCGCAGGCTCCGGCTGATCATGCTGGTCTGCGGTGTGCTGTTCCTGCCCGGCCTGTTGCTGTGGCTGGGGCTCTTCCAGCTCCGCAAGACCCTGGGCGCCAAGGAGGGCAGGCACAGCTCCTGGATCGGCACCGCGGTCCTGGTCGGCATCGGCGCCGTGGCGGCCCTCCTGATGTTCAAGCTGCCGCTGACCGGCTTCCTCGGCCTCTACGCGCGCGGCATGATCATCGCCCCGGCCCTGGGCTGGCTGCTCGCCCGCCGCACCTGCGAGGCCACCGCCCGGGACCTGCGCGCCCGCTGGGACGGGCTGCTGTCGGGCGGCGGGGTCGGCGCCAAGATCCCCGAGGCCGTGCCCGGCAACCCCGACGAGAAGGCGCGCGAGGACCTGCGTCACCAGCTCGCCAAGCTGACCGCCGAGGACCGCAGCAACCAGGTCTTCTACGCGGGCCCCAAGGGGATCCTGGGCATGGGCACCCGGTGGGGCAGCTGGCAGATGGCCGAGGAGCTGACCCCCAAGAGCGAGGGCATGGAGATCCACCCCTTCCGCAGCTGGGACGTCATACGCGGGATCGACGCCCAGCTCCGCAAGCTGGAGCGGGGGCCCCTGCACACCGGCGGCTTCCCGCCGGCCGCGATCCAGCACTGGATCGTCACCCCGATCGGTGAGGGCGCCGCCGAGGTGGCCCGCCCCACCGGTGAGAACGTGGACGCCTTCCTCATCAAGCCGCACGAGATCACCCGGATCTGCAACGAGCAGCAGTTCAGCGCCGGCAACCGGCACTACCTGGGCATCCAGTACCCGCTCTGGGACGGCCAGTTGGTCATCAACATGCTGGTCACGGTCACCGTGCTCTACAAGACGCTGCGCGTGGACGTCACCGCGCACGCCCTGGGCCCCGTACACGGGCTGTTCACCAGCAAGTCCGCGGCCCCGACCGTGGAGGTGCCCAAGAGCATCCGCTTCTGGGAGACCGTGGAGCGCCCGCTGCCGCTGGTGGACGCGCAGGAGGTGGTGCGCCTCGCCGTGCGGGCCCCGCTGACCTGGTACCCGCCGATCCTGGAGTTCTTCGGCGGCAAGCTGGTCCTGCCCGAGCCCTTCGGCCTGCGCCACGTCTGGGCGAGCTCGATGTGGCGGCACCGGTTCATGGCGGACGACGCCCTGCGTACGGTGGCTCCGGTCCTGCGGGCGATCCACGCGGCGACCTTCAAGGTGCTGGAGGAGAACGGCGTCGACACCGACCGCTTCACCAACCGCTCGTCGATCATGAGCGGGCTCATCCAGGAGCCGTCCCCGCGCAAGGCGGACGTCTACGACGCGTAGGTAGGCTGGAGGGACGGCCGAGGAGGGACCGAGGAGGGACCATGACCGAGCGCAAGCCACCGGGGGTCAGCTTCGAGTCCTTCGTGGACCGGCAGATCCGACAGGCCACCGAACGGGGCGACTTCACGAGCCTGCCCGGCTACGGCAAGCCGCTGGCCTCGCTGGACGCGCCCTACGACGAGCAGTGGTGGATCAAGGACAAGCTGCACCGCGAGGGCTTCGCCGTCCTGCCCCCGGCGCTCGCGCTGCGCAAGGAGGCCGAGGACGCCGTGGAGAAGGTCCGGGCGGCCCGCTCGGAACGCCAGGTACGGGGCGTCCTCACGGAGATCAACGAGAAGATCGCGGCGGCCCTGCGCATGCCCCCGCCGGGCCCGCCCCTGGGCCTCACGGAGTTCGACGTCGAGGCAGAGGTACGGGCCTGGCGCCGGGACCGCCCGGACCGGGCCTGACGCTACGCCTAGGGCGTGTTCTAAAAGTAGCGCCGGGCGCCCGAAGGGCGCGGCTCGCGGCGTCTGGTGCCGTGCATCGCAAGGCGGAGGATCGCCCGCCTACTGGACGTAAGCGGGCGTTCCGACAACGCGGCGAGGCGCGGTGCCAGGCGCCGCGAGCCAGGCGGGACTTTTAAAACACGCCCTAGTCCACGGGCCAGGCGTCGGCGAGCATCTGGCGGGTGTCCGCCAGGAGTTGGGGCAGCACCTTGGTGTGGCCCACGACCGGCATGAAGTTCGTGTCCCCGCCCCAGCGGGGCACGATGTGCTGGTGCAGGTGCGCGGCGATGCCGGCGCCGGCCGCCGCGCCCTGGTTCATGCCGATGTTGAATCCGTGCGCGCCCGAGGCCTTGCGCAGCGCGACCATCGCCCGCTTGGTGAGGTCGGCGAGCTCGGCCGTCTCCGGCCCGTCCAGCTCGGTGTAGTCGGCGACGTGCCGGTACGGGACGACCATCAGGTGGCCGCCGTTGTACGGGTAGAGGTTCAGCACCGCGTACACGTGCCGGCCGCGCGCGACGACCAGGCCGTCCTGATCGGACATGTCCGGAATCCCGCAGAAGGGACAGCCGTCCCCGGCCTCCGGGCCGGTCGGCTTGTTCTCCCCCTGGATGTAGGCCATCCGGTGGGGCGTCCACAGTCGCTGGAACGCGTCCTGCGTGCCCACACCGATCTGCTGCTCCGGCTGAGTCGTCATGGCGGCAAGCATATGACCTTGGCCTGGCGTACGAGGAAGGCCCCCGGAAAGTGATCACTTTCCGGGGGCCTGCGGGTGCTCCGGGTGCCGGATCGGACGATCAGACCTGGACGCGGTCCGCGACGACCTTGGCCAGCTTGGCCAGCGCCTCGTCCTTGGCGATGCCGTTCTCCTGCGAACCGTCGCGGTAGCGGAAGGAGACGGTGCCCGCGGCCATGTCCTCGTCACCGACGATGATCATGAACGGGACCTTGAGCTTCTGGTGGTTGCGGATCTTCTTCTGCATGCGGTCGGAGGAGGCGTCCACCTCGACCCGCAGACCCTGCTTCTTCGCCGCCGCGGCGAACTCCTGCAGGTACTCGACGTGCCCGTCGCCGATCGGGATGCCGACCGCCTGGACCGGGGCCAGCCACGGCGGCATGGCGCCGGCGTAGTGCTCCAGCAGCACGGCGAAGAACCGCTCGATCGAGCCGAACAGCGCGCGGTGGATCATGACCGGCCGCTGACGGGAGCCGTCGGGCGCGGTGTACTCCAGGTTGAAGCGCTCCGGCAGGTTGAAGTCGAGCTGCACGGTCGACATCTGCCAGGTGCGGCCGATGGCGTCCTTGCACTGCACCGAGATCTTCGGACCGTAGAAGGCGGCGCCGCCCGGGTCCGGGACCAGCGGGAGACCCTGCTTCTCGGCGACCTGCGCGAGGACCGCGGTCGCCTCCTCCCAGGCCTCGTCCGAGCCGACGAACTTCTCCGGGTCCTTGGTGGACAGCTCCAGGTAGAAGTCGGTCAGACCGTAGTCGCGCAGCAGGTTGAGCACGAAGGTGAGGGTCGTGTCGAGCTCCTCCGCCATCTGCTCGCGGGTGCAGTAGATGTGCGCGTCGTCCTGGGTGAAGCCGCGGGCGCGGGTCAGGCCGTGGACGACACCCGACTTCTCGTACCGGTACACGGTGCCGAACTCGAACAGGCGCAGCGGCAGTTCGCGGTAGGAGCGGCCGCGCGCGTCGAAGATCAGGTTGTGCATCGGGCAGTTCATGGGCTTGAGGTAGTAGTCGGTACCACCGTCGAGCTGCATGGGGGGGTACATGCCCTCCGCGTACCAGTCCAGGTGACCGCTCTTCTCGAAGAGGGCGCCCTTGGTGGCGTGCGGGGAGTAGACGAACTCGTAGCCCTCCTCCTCGTGCCGCTTGCGCGAGTAGTCCTCCATCACCCGGCGGATGATGCCGCCGCGCGGGTGGAAGACGGCGAGGCCGGAGCCGATCTCGTCCGGGATGGAGAAGAGGTCGAGCTCGTTGCCGAGCTTGCGGTGGTCGCGCTTCTCGGCCTCGGCGAGGAAGTCGAGGTGGGCCTTCAGCTCTTCCTTCGACGGCCACGCGGTGCCGTAGATGCGCTGGAGCATCGGGTTCTTCTCGCTGCCGCGCCAGTAGGCGGCCGCGTTGCGCATGAGCTTGAACGCCGGGATGTTCCGGGTGGTGGGCAGGTGGGGACCGCGGCAGAGGTCCTTCCAGCACAGGTCGCCGGTCTTCGCGTCCAGGTTGTCGTAGATGGTCAGCTCGCCGCCGCCCACCTCGACGTTCGCGCCGTCGTCGGTCGACGCGGAGCCCTTGATGCCGATGAGCTCCAGCTTGTACGGCTCGTCGGCGAGCTCCTCGCGGGCCGCCTCGTCGGTGACCACGCGGCGGGAGAACTTCTGGCCGCGCTTCTGGATCTCCTGCATCTTCTTCTCGATGGCCTTCAGGTCATCGGGGGTGAAGGGGCGGGCCACGTCGAAGTCGTAGTAGAAGCCGTTCTGGACCGGCGGGCCGATGCCCAGCTTGGCCTCGGGGAAGAGCTCCTGCACGGCCTGCGCCATGACGTGCGCGGTCGAGTGGCGCAGGATGTTGAGGCCGTCCTCGGAGGAGATCTCCACCGGCTCGACGGTCTCGCCGTCCTTCACCTCGTACGCGAGGTCCTTGAGCTCGCCCGCGATGCGCGCGGCGACGATGGTGCGCTCGCCGGCGAAGAGCTCCGCCGCCGTAGTGCCCGTGGCCACCACGCGCTCGTCCCGCTCGGAATCGCGTTGGATGATCACACGGACGTCTGACACCGGTCTCTCCTGACTCAGGGGGTGCGCGGGCGAACGCCGCGCGCCTGAATCGTACCGAGCGGAGTGGCCGCGCCGCTAAACGGTTACCGGGCGGCCCGCCCGACGGGGCCTCCCGGCCACGGCCCGGCCCTCCCGGCCACAGCCCGGCCCTGCCGGCACAGGCCGGTGGGCTGCGGGGCGGGGACGCTCCGGGATGTCCCCGCAGGCCGAGCGGACCCACCGCCGCCCGGCGGGCCGGTCCGGCGCGGGGTTCGCGAGCCGAGGAGACGTCCCGGAGGGGCACCGCCCCGCCGCGAGCCCTGGCGCCGGCCCGGGCAGGCGGCGCAGGCGGGCCCGTGGGGCGGGGTCCCCCCGCAGCGTCTCCTCGGCTCGCGAACCCTTCACCGCATCGGCCCGTTGCCCGGCGGTGGGTTCGCTCGGCCTGCGGGGACGCCCCGGTGTGCCCCCGCCCCACCCGAAACTCCGGGCCTGTGGGCGCGAGCCGCGGGTAGCGTGGCCGCATGCCGCAGATACGTACGCTCGACCTGACCGACGATGCCACCGCGGCGGCCGTGCACCGGATCGGGCGGGCCGCCTACGCGGTGGAGGCGGAGCTGATCGGTTTCGACGGCATCCCCGCGCTGGGCGAGAGCCTGGCCCAGATGAAGGCCCGGCCTCTGAACTGGGTGGGCGCCGTCGCCGAGGACGGCGAGCCGGCCGGCTTCCTCGCCTGGGAGGAAGGGGCCGACGGCGGCATCGGCATCGACCGGCTGTGCGTGGACCCGGACTGGTTCCGCCGGGGCGTCGCCTCCCTGCTGCTGCGCCACGTCCTGACCGAGCTGTTCCCCGGCCGCCTGGTCGAGGTCACCACGGGCGCGGCGAACGCCCCCGCGGTGACCCTCTACGAACGTGCCGGCTTCACCCGCGGCCCTGACTTCTCCCCCGTGCCGGGGCTGACCATGGCCTCGTTCGGCCGGGCCGCCCGAGACGCCTCGTGCGATGGTGGAAGGGGATCTTCCGACCTGGCATGAGGTGACACCCATGAGAGTGACCAGGAAGACGGCTGCCCTGGGCGCCGCGACGGCCCTGCTGGCGGGCGGACTGCTCGCCGGCACTCCCGCCACGGCGGCGCCGGCCGCCGCGTGCACCGGGGACCAGCTCTCCGACACCGGTGCGGATCGGCCCGACACCACGCACGTGCGGTTCACGGTGGTCAACAACGGCCCGGCCTGTCAGCTGCGGGGCTTCCCGACGGTCGCTCTCGCGGGCCAGGGTTCTCCGGATCAGAACAAGCCGCTGCGCGTCGTCCCCCGGGGCCAGGCCCGGCCCGTGCTGCTGTCCCAGGGCGCGAGCGCCTCGACGGTGCTGACCTTCACCCCGGTCCTCGGCGAGGCGGACGGCTACTGCGCCTCCGGCGCCGATCCGACCGTCGCCCCCTCCCTCGTGGTGGGCGTCGCGAACACCGGCTTCCAGGTGGCCCCCTCCGACGGCGGCCAGTTCGCCCTGTGCGGCGACACGGTCCGCGCCACCGCCTTCCGCTAGTCGTCGCACGGCAGCGCGTCCTCGGGGTCGAAGGCCGCGTCCAGGGACTTCATCAGCCGGTCCCGCTCGACCTCGTCCATCGGTACCGGCGTCACGTCCGCCGCGTCGGACAGCCGCCGGAAGCCGCCGCGGCGTTGCAGTCGGCCGGTGACCCGGACCGGCAGGCCCACCAGGTGGGCGTGGCCCGCGATGCGGTACGCCTCCTCGTCGAGGGCCGCCCGGACGTACGGGACCTCCGCCCCGGCCAGCACCCGCAGCCGTACGGTCCCTCCGCCGCCGGCGGCCTTGCGCCGCATCCGCACCACGGCCCCGGCGAGCCGGACCGGTACGGCGGGCTCCGCGCGGGTGTAGCGGGAGGCGGCCTCGCGCAGCACGGGCAGGTCGCCCGGGGAGAACTCCACCGGCTCCGGGCGCGCCGCGCAGCCCGCCGGGACCCCGGCCGCCGGCGCCCAGGCCAGGGCGATCCGGGCGCCCTCCGAGCCCCGGACCAGGGCGATGAGCGCCTCGGCGAGTTCCCGGCTGACCCCGGCGGCCACCGCCGCGTCGAAGGCCTCCATGCCGCCGGTGGCCCGCTGGTAGTCCACCGCCTCGCGGGCCGCGTGCAAGGCATGGTGCAGCCGGGTCACCGGTCCCCGGCCGCCGTCCACGGGGACGTACGCGGTCAGCCGGCGCCCGCCCGGGGAGGGGCCCACCAGCACCCCGTCCAGGGTGCGCTCGGCCTGCGCCTGGTGGCGGGCCCCGTAGTACCCGGCCCGGGCCCGGTCGGCGAGGGCCCCCGCGAGCAGGAGCCGGCGGGCGGCCGAGCGCAGCTGTTCCTGCACGGGCCAGGAGGCCTCGCCCTGGTACCCGTAGGGCCCCTCCGGGATCTCCCGCTCCCAGCGGATCTCGTCGCTGGGCACGCTCAGCCCGAGGAGCACCTCGCGCGCCGAGGGCAGTCCGCCGTGCGCGAGGGCGGTGAGCGCCTCCTCCAGCAGGTCCGCGCAGTCGGGGAAGGCGCGGCTCTCCGGGACGAGCAGGCTGGTGCCCGAGCGGCCGGGCGGGGTCCAGCGCCCGTACCGGCCGGCCGCGCCGCCGCGCCGCAGCCATCCGTGCCGGTGCAGCAGCGCCCCCAGCACCTGCGGGTCGACCTGCGCGGGATCGGGACCGCCCGGGGCGTACCGCGGGGACGGGAGCGGTTCGAGGTGCGGTGAGTGCAGGTTCATCAGGGTGTCCCTCCCGACCCGACCCGGGTCATGATCTCGCACAGCGCACGGTCGTCGAAGATCCGCGTGGTCGGGATCCGTACGGTGGTGCGGCGCCGGCCGGTCACGGGGTGTCCGGCGAGGTTGGTCCAGTAGCAGCAGTGCCTCAGGTCGAGCCGGTCGTGTCCGGCGGCGAGCCACTGCTCGCGCTCCCTCGGTACGAGCATCACGACGAGGATCTTGTGGACGGCGACGGGCGTCCGGGCCAGCTTCACCAGGTGCTCGTTGTCGAGGGTGAAGGCGAAGGTGGCCCCGGCCGGCCGGGGCGGTATCTGGTAGGTCGCCTTGAGCTGCACCTTGATGGTGACCTCGTCGTCGACGACGTGCTCGGGCGCTCCGTGGGAGACGTGCCAGTCGATGCCGTTGTCGGGGAAGGGCTGGGACAGCGAGCACCCGGCGGCGGCCGCGACGGCGTGCAGGTATCCCACCTGGAGGGTCTCCATGCAGGCGGTGGTGGCGAGCGTGCCGCGCAGGGCTCCGGTCCGCGGACCGGTCCCCTCGTGCAGCACCCCGCCCGGTTCGGGCTGTGTGAGCGCCATGGCCGGCTCCCCCATGCCTTGCGGGCTCTGCCGCGAGCGGTGCTGGGTGACGACCGGTCATGCGTACGGTCCCCCAGGGAAGTTGTCTCCGCACCCGACTGCCCGCAAACGGCGTACGGGGCAAACAGCCCGGGTATCACCGATGCGGCGGGGGTGGTGTGTTCAGGAAGCTCCACCCGCCGCTCGGGGACGAGGAGTTCGCCATGACACGCTGGTACGAGGGCCCGCTGGCCGCATTCGACACGGAGACCACCGGGGTGGACGTCGAGCAGGACCGGATCGTGTCCGCCGCGCTCATCGTCCAGGAGTGTGCGGGCGGCCGGGTCCGCACCACGCGCTGGCTGGTCAATCCCGGCATTCCGGTGCCCCCGGGCGCTACGGAAGTGCACGGGCTCACCGATGAGCACCTGCAGCGTCACGGGCGCTGGCCCGCGCCGGTGGTGGAGGAGATAGCCCGGGCGCTCGGGGAGCAGCAGGTGGCCGGTCGGCCGGTGGTGGTGATGAACGCGCCGTTCGATCTGACGCTGCTGGACCGGGAGTTGCGCCGGCACCGGGCGTCCTCGCTGTCGCGGTACCTGGACAACCGGCCGCTGACGGTGCTGGACCCGCGGGTGCTGGACAAGCACCTGGACCGGTACCGCAAGGGCCGCCGGACGCTGACGGACCTGTGCGCGCACTACGGGATCGAGCTGGAGGGCGCGCACGACGCGGCGGCGGACGCGATGGCCTCGCTGGAACTGGTCAGGGCGGTGGGGCGGCGGTTCGCGGCCCGGCTGGAGCGGCTGACGCCGGCCGAGCTGCACACGCTGCAGGCGGTGTGGCACGCGGCGCAGGCGCGGGGCCTGCAGGCGTGGTTCGCGCGTCAGGGGACGCCGGAGCCGGTGGATCCGCACTGGCCGCTGCGGCCGGACCTGTCGACCGCCGCGTAGGTCGCGTACATGCGGAAGGCCGGTCCGTCAGTGACGGACCGGCCTGTCCCGGTGGGCGATACTGGGATCGAACCAGTGACCCCTTCGGTGTGAACGAAGTGCTCTCCCGCTGAGCTAATCGCCCGGGAACGGAGTGAACAATACAGAAGGCCCGGGGCTGGTTCAAACCGCTTCTCCCGAGCCGGCCGCCGGGCCGCACGTCAGGTACCTACTCAGGGCGCATCTGAGTACGCACGCCCATGTCCTGACTGCGTGACCGCCGCCACACTCCGGATATGAACACGCCTCTGCCGCCCGCCGAAGAGCTGGCGCTCATCGACCGCGAGCTGGCCCAACTCGATGCCCGGCGGCTGTATTTGCTGGGCCGCCGGGACTGGCTGCTGCGTCTGCTGCTCCAGCCCGGGTCCGGCCCCGCTCCCGTCCGCTGGGGACCCGCGGCGTCAGCCGGGCCCGCCGGGCCCGCGAAGGAGGCCTCCGCCCCGAGCGCACAGAACGTGCTGCTCGCCCTGGGCGCGGTGCTGCTCGCGGTCGCCGCGCTCGCGTTCACGCTGGTCAGCTGGGGGTCCATGGGGATCGCCGGGCGCTCGGCGGTGCTCGCCGCGGTGACGGCCGCGGCGCTGGGCGCGCCCGTGCTCCTGCTGCGCCGCGGGCTGCGGTCGACGGCGGAGTCGGTCGCGGCGGTCGGCCTGCTGCTGACGGTGCTCGACGCGTACGCGCTGTACGCGGTCGCCATGCCGGACACGAACGGCACCGGTTACGCGGCGGGGGCGGCAGCCGTGCTGGCGGCCGCGTGGGCCGGCTACGGCTCGGGGCTGCGCAAGCTGCGGAGCCCGCTGCCGGCCGCGGTGCTGGCGGCGCAGTTCGCGCTGCCGCTGGCGGCGCTGGCCGCGCGGCCGGGCCCGCAGGCGCTCGGCTGGGCGCTGCTGGCGACGGCGGCGCTGGACTCGGCGCTCGCCCTGCGGGTCAGGGCGGCGGCGGTCCCGGCGGCCGTGACGGGCGCGGGCGCGCTGCTGATCGGGCTGGCCCAGTCGTGGTCGGCCGGCTCGGCGGCGCAGGCTCTGGCCCCGGCGGCGCTGCTGCTGGCGGGCGCGGCCCTGGGCGTGGCGGCGGCCTGGCGGGAGCCGCGCGCCTCGGCCGCGGCGCTGGTGGGCGCCCTGGCGGCGGTGGCCGGCCTCGGCGGGGTGGCCCGGCCGGAGCTGGACCCGGCGTGGACGGTGCTGGTGCACCTGCTGCTGGCGCTGCCGCTGCTGGCGGCGGTACGGGTCCCCGCGCTGCCGGCGGCGGTCCGGCGCGGGGCGGCCCGGGCCGGGGCGGCGGTGGCGTCCCTGGCGGCGCTGTCGGCGGGTGCCGTGGCGGTCACGGCCCTGGTCGCCCGGTTCCGGGTGCTGGGTGAGGTGTGGGCGGCGACGACCCCGGACGGGGATCCGTACGGGGCGGGGGCCGTGGCCGCGGCGACCCTGCTGATCGCGGCCGGGGCGGCCTGGTGGCTCGCGCGGGCGCTGTCCCGGCCGGAGCCGGCGGTGGTGGCGGTGGTCCTGGCCTGGGCGGGGCTGTTCGCGGCTCCGGTGCTGCTCGGGTTCCCGGTGGCGGCGGTGTTCGCGGCCCAGCTCGCGGTGACGGGCGCGGCGGGCGTCCTCGCCCTGCGCTCCCCGGCGCGCGGGGCCCGGATCGCGGCCGCCGTGTGCGCGCTGACGGGCGCCGCGAACGTGTCCCTGGGCGCGCTGGACGGCCGGACGGCGACGTTCGCGGTCTGGGGGCTGCTGGGCGCGGGCTGCGCGGCGGCAGCGGCGTACGGGGCGGCTTCGCGCCCGCTCCGGTCGGGGGCGGCCGTGGGCGCCGTCGGGTACGCCACGGGCGTGCTGGTGGCGGCGGGAGCGGTGTCGGACCTGGCGGTGGTCTGGTGGGCGCTGCCGGTGCTGGCGGTCCCGGCGCTGGCGGCGGCGCTCGGGCCGCGGCTGGGCGGGGTCCGGCTGCCCGTCGAGATCGCGGCGGCCGTGGCGGGCGTTCTGGCGGTGGGCCTGTCGGCCGGGCGGGCCGGAACCCTGGCGCTGGTCCTGGCACTGGCCGGGGTGGTCTGCGCGGGCGCCGCGGTGCGGCCGGACCGGCGGGTGCTGGGCTGGGCGGCGGGGGCGCTGTTCGCGGCGGCGACCTGGGTGCGGCTGGCGGAGGCCGGGGTGAGCGCGCCGGAGGCCTACACGCTGCCGGTGACGGTGCCCGCCCTCGTGGTGGGTCTGCTGCGGCGGCGCCGGGACCCGCAGGCCTCGTCCTGGACGGCGTACGGCCCGGGCCTGGCCGCGACGCTGCTGCCGAGCCTGCTGGCGGCCTGGGGGGACCCGGGCTGGTTGCGCCCGCTGCTGCTGGGGGCGGCCGCGCTGGTGGTGACCCTGCTGGGCGCCCGGGGGCGGCTCCAGGCTCCGCTCCTGCTCGGCGGGGCCGTGCTGGCGGCGGTGGCGGTGCACGAGCTGGCCCCGTACGTGGTGCAGGTGGCGGGTGCGCTCCCGCGCTGGGTGCCGCCGGCCCTGGCGGGCCTGCTGCTGCTGGCGGTGGGGGCGACGTACGAGCGGCGGCTGCGTGACGCCCGCCGGCTGCGGGCCGCGATCGGCCGGCTCCGGTGAAACGCCTGAGGCCCGGAGACTGTGAAAGTCTCCGGGCCTCAGGTCCGGGTGGGCGATACTGGGTTCGAACCAG
This sequence comes from Streptomyces sp. NPDC001502, assembly GCF_042894785.1. Classification (NCBI taxonomy): domain Bacteria; kingdom Bacillati; phylum Actinomycetota; class Actinomycetes; order Kitasatosporales; family Streptomycetaceae; genus Streptomyces; species Streptomyces sp. NPDC001502. The sequence goes on along the minus strand of NZ_JBIAVW010000012.1, from coordinate 75,732 downwards.
TGACCCCTTCGGTGTGAACGAAGTGCTCTCCCACTGAGCTAATCGCCCGGACGCACCGCAAACATTACCGCATGTCAGCGGTGCTCCTTGACCATCACTGGTCCTTGAGGTTCCAGGGCAGGACGAGCCCGTACTTCCACAGGTAGAAACCGATCAGCGCGCCCGCGATGACGAGGCCGACGCTGGTCAGGATGATGTTGCGGCGGCGGACCTTGGGGTCGAGCGCCTTCTGCGCGGCCTCGGTGACCTTCCGCTTGGTCCAGCGCAGCACGAGGTGGGCCCAGGCGAACTCGGTGGCCCAGATCGCCAGACCCGCGAAGATCGCGACCCAGCCGGGGCCGGGCAGCACGAGCATCGCGACGCCGGCTGCGATCACCGCGAGGCCGACGATGAAGACGCCGACCTGCCAGCTCAGGTGCAGGCTCTTGTTCGACTTGATGAAGGCCGGGGCCTTCGATACGTGCGGCGCCGCCGCGGCGGCTTCCGCGGTGGCGTCCGCGGCCGGTTCGGTGGCGGCTTCCGTGGTGGCTTCGTCAGCGGCGGACCCTTGGGTTCCGCGGTCACTCCCCGTATTCATGGAGCCGAATCTACCGGAGGTCGATGCACACAGGAATGCGGGTTTGGATCCGCCGTCCGAGGGACCCAGAGGTCCGCAAAACGGTCAGAGGGGTTTACAACGGCACCGTAGGTGGCATGTCGATTTCGCCGACGTGCGAATCCCCGAGCGCACACTGAGCGAAAGGCCCTGGCGCTTATGAACACCACGGTCAGCTGCGAGCTGCACCTGCGCCTCGTTGTGTCGAGCGAGTCCTCACTGCCTGTTCCCGCGGGCCTGCGGTATGACACGGCCGACCCCTACGCCGTGCACGCCACCTTCCACACCGGCGCCGAGGAAACGGTCGAATGGGTATTCGCCCGCGACCTCCTCGCGGAGGGCCTCCACCGGCCCACCGGTACCGGCGACGTCCGCGTCTGGCCGTCCCGCAGCCACGGTCAGGGCGTCGTCTGCATCGCCCTGAGCTCACCGGAGGGAGAAGCACTGCTCGAAGCACCCGCCCGAGCACTCGAGTCGTTCCTCAAGCGGACGGACGCCGCGGTTCCACCCGGGACCGAGCACCGGCACTTCGACCTCGACAAGGAGCTCTCCCACATCCTGGCCGAAAGCTGAGCCAGGCCTACAGCCGCTCGACACCGTCCGACTCGGGGCGACGGTGCGTGGCGGACAACCACATACGGCAATGCCGGCGCTGTTCCCGCGGAAGCCACCCGCGAGGACGGCGCCGGTGCGCTCTGCGGGACCCGCTATTGTCGGGCGGCAGCGGCGACGGCCCCCGTCGTCGCAGGCCCGGCCCCTGAGGGAGACCCCGTGCAGATCCCCCACGACACCCGTCGCGCGCTCGACGTCGTCGTCGCGCTGGTGAACACAGCGGCCGAGGCCGACCAGCCCGACGGGCTCTCGGACATCGGCGCGCTGCGCGGATTCGTCCAGGAGTACTCGATCAGCGACGTCGGCGAGCTCAGCGCCCGCGACCTGGCCGGCGTCCGGACCGTGCGCGGAAAGTTCGCCCAGGTCTTCGCCTCCCCGAACCCGCGTGCGGCTTCCATACTGATCAACGAGCTCGTGGCCACGGCCGGCACCACTCCGCAGCTGACCGACCACGACGGCTACGACTGGCACGTGCACTACTTCGCGCCGGGCGCGTCGGTGGGCGACCACCTGGCGGCCGACGGCGGCATGGCGCTGGCCTTCATCGTCGTCTCCGGCGAACAGGAGCGGCTGCGCCGCTGCGAGGCCCCGGACTGCCGACGTGCCTTCGTCGACCTCTCCCGCAACCGGTCCCGGCGCTACTGCGACAGCCGGACCTGCGGGAACCGGCTGCACGTGGCGGCGTACCGGGCCCGGCGCAAGGAGGCCGACGCGGAGGCGTCAGAGCAGGAACAGATCGTGCACGGCGGCGAGCAGCAGCAGGATGCCGATCACCGCTAGGAAGATCATCAGGGGTGGTTGGGAGAGCGCGAAGAGACAGCCTCGCGGCTCCTCCACCACAGGGGCGGGTACCGGCGGATCACTGTGCGATGTGTCGAACATGTCGGGCCGATGATGGCGCAGCGCACCATCGACCGGCCCTCAACACGCCAGCGTCCGCGCGGGAGTTCGCTCGATCTTGTGGACGAGGCCCGGTCCGGGCCGGATCCCGTGCTCAGATCCCGTGCTTCTTGAGGATGGCCTCGATGTCGGAGAAGTCCTCCGCGGGAGCGGCGGGCTGTGCCTGCGAACCGGCCCGGGCGGCGCCCAGGGACGGCGCGGAGGCGGCCGGGGCGACGGCCCCGGCGGCCGGGCTCCCCTTGACCTTCTTCCCGGACTTCCCGGACTTCCCGGGCTCCCCTGGCTCCCCGGACGCGGCCAGGCCGCGGCGCTCGATCGCGCGGGTGGTCATGAAGAGCAGCCAGGACAGCCCCAGCAGTCCGAAGCCGGCCCAGACGGTCGGGTTGAAGACCATCCCGGACACCCACTCCACGAACCCCGTCATCACCAGGGCGACCGGCACGAGCGCGTACGCGGTGATCCGCGTGGCGGCCAGGAAGCGCTTGCGGTAGGCGGTGACCGCGGCGATGCCCAGGCCCGCCACTGACACCGCGGAGCAAATGGTCTCGGCAAGCATGCGGTCCTCCGGACTCTCGGCGGCTCGGCGATCTGTCCCTATCCATCCTGCACCGGCCTCCGCCGCGGCGGCCAGGTTCCGGGCCCTGCGCGGACGGATCTCCGGGACATCTCCGGGTCGCGCCTCCTCCCTGGGTCCAGGTCGCCGGGTGCAGGTCCCGGTCGGTGGGGCGGGCGGGGACTGGGAGACTCTCCGTATGACCGATTCCGTGATCCTCGACGTCTGGTGCGAACTGCAGTGCCCGGACTGCCACCGCGCCCTGGACGACGTACGCGCCCTGCGGGCCCGCTACGGCGACCGGCTGGACATCCGGCTGCGCCACTTCCCCCTGGAGAAGCACAAGCACGCCTTCGCCGCGGCGCAGGCCGCCGAGGAGGCCGTCGAGCAGGGCCAGGGCTGGCCCTACGCGGAGGCCGTGCTGGCGCGCACCGCGGAACTGGCCGAGCGCGGCGAGCCGGTCCTGCTGGACGTGGCACGTGAACTGGGGCTCGACGTCGAGGAGTTCGACACCGCCCTGATCGACGGGCGGCACATCCTGATCGTCGACGCCGACCAGGCCGAGGGCAAGGCGATCGGCGTGACCGGCACCCCGACGTACGTGATCGACGGGCAGCGCCTCGACGGCGGCAAGAGCCAGGACGGCCTGCGCGCCCGTATCGAGGAGATCGCCGACCGCCTTCTGGCGGACGCCGGAGACTCGGCCTAGATCAGGTCCTTGGCGTAGTTGAAGTCGGTGGGCCGGTAGCCGAGGGAGACGTACAGCCTCAGGGCCGGGGTGTTGTCGGTGAAGACCTGGAGCGCCAGCAGGCGGTGACCGGCGGCGAGGGCGGCGCGCTCGGCGAGCGCCATCAGGTGGCGGCCGTGCCCGTGTCCCCGGTGCTCGGCCCGGACCTCGATGTCGTAGATGTACGAGCCCGCCCCGCGCGGTGCGAGCCATACGTGGCCTACGGGCACCCCGGCCGCCTCCAGGACGAGGAAGACGGCTCCCGGGGTGGCCAGGCCCCGGGGCAGCTGGCTCTCGTGGTCGGCCACCGATTTGGCGCGGGCGGCCTCGGCGGACATGCCGCGGCTGCTCCAGTTCGCCGCGTAGGCCTCGACGGCTCCGGCGTACCAGCCCTCGTACTCGGCCTGCGTCATGGGGCGGCCGAGCACCTCCTCGGGGAGGGCGGGCGGCTCGGCCGGCAGGTCCTTGGCCATGTTCCGGCTGTATTCGGTGTACCCGAGGGCCTCCGCCATGCACAGGCCTGCCTCCGAGTCCGCCGGGACCGAGACGCGGACCCGGCGGCAGCCCCAGCCGCGCAGCACTTCCTCGGCGGCGAGCGCGGCCACGGTGGCCCTGCCCCGCCGCCGGTCGCCCTGCTCGACGTCCAGGTCGCGGATCTCGCCGACCGTCGGCCCGAACGGGGTGTCGGAGGCGATCAGCAGCGCGCCGACCCGCCTGCTGTTGACCCGGATCTCGTACGGGCGCGAACGCGCGCCGTCCGCCGTGTGCTGGAGCGGCCCGGACGGCCGCAGGGTGGTGGTCATCCCTTGAGTTCTACCCGTCCCGCGGCCGCCGCGACAGCCCTCCTCCGGTGGAAGCCGCCCGGGCCCTGCCGCTCTACGGGTCGAGGTCCGCGCCCGCCTTCACCTCGAAGATCCGCATCACCTCGGCCGTGACCGGTCCGGGGGCGGTCCCCAGCTCGCGGTCGTCGATCCGCAGCACCGCCTGGGCATCGCGCAGCGAGGAGGTCACGAAGACCTCCTCGGCCCGCTCCAGCACCTCGAAGGGCAGGTCGGTCTCCTTGGCGCCGGCCCAGTCGACGATCAGGGCCCGGGTGATACCGGCCAGGCAGCCGGAGGCGAGCGGCGGGGTGTGCAGTTCTCCGTCGAGTACGACGAAGACGTTGGAGCCGGTGCCCTCGCAGAGCCGGCCGAGGGTGTTGGCGAGGAGCGCCTCGGAGGCGCCGGCGCGGTGTGCGGCGGCGAGGGCGACGACGTTCTCGGCGTACGAGGTGGTCTTGAGCCCGGCCACGGCGGACCGCTCGTTGCGCACCCAGGGCACCGTGACGACGGCGGTGGTGTCCGGGCGGCGGGGGGAGTCCGCGACGGCGGCGATCAGGGTGGTGCCGGCGTCCCCGCGGTCGGAGCCGAGCGGGGAGACTCCGCCGGTGTAGGTGATGCGCAGCCGCGCGTGCTTGAGCGGATTGGCCTCCAGTACGGCGGCGCAGGCGCGGCGGACCTCGTCGAGGTCGGGGTCCGGCAGGCCCAGGCCCCGGGCCGAGCGGGTGAGCCGTTCCAGGTGCCGGGTGAGCGCGAAGGCGCGGCCGCGCTCCGCCTTCAGCGTCTCGAAGACGCCGTCGCCCACGGTCAGACCGTGGTCGAGGACGGACACCTTCGCGCTGTCCACCTCGGTCAGGGCTCCGTCGAGCCAGATTTTCATGGTGCGGTCCTTCCGATCGTGTCGTTCGTCCCCTGCGTGCCACCGCTCACCTCGTGGCCCATGGCCACCCGCAGGAGCCGGGCGGCCTTGAGTTCGGTCTCCGCCCACTCGCGGTCGGGATCGGAGCCCCAGGTGATGCCCGCTCCGGTGCCGAAGAGCAGACGGGGGCCGCCGGCGGCTTCGCGGTCGATCCAAAAGGTACGGATACCGACGGCGAGCTCGGCGGTGCCCCGGTCCGCGTCGACCCAGCCGATGCCTCCGCAGTAGGGGCCGCGCGGGGCGGTTTCCAGGGCTTCGATGATCCGCAGGGCGGAGGACTTGGGGGCGCCCGTGACGGAACCGGGCGGGAAGGTGGCGGCGAGCAGCTCGGGCCAGCCTGCGCCGTCGGCGAGTTCGCCGCTCACGACGGAGACGAGGTGGACCAGGCCGGGATGCTCCTCGACGGCGCACAGCTCGGGGACGGCGACGGAGCCCGTCGCGCAGACCCGGCCGAGGTCGTTGCGTACGAGGTCGACGATCATCACGTTCTCGGCGTGGTCCTTGGGGAGCAGGTCGTGGACGGTGCGGCCGGTCCCCTTGATGGGGCCGGACTCGATGTGCCGGCCGGAGCGGCGCAGGAACAGCTCGGGGGAGGCGGTGGCGATCTCGACGCCGTGGGCGGCCAGGCGAATCGTTCCTGCGAAGGGTGCGGGGTTGCCGCGCGCGAGGAGCGCGGTGAGCGCGTCGACATCGGCGCGGTCGGGGTGGGGCAGCGGCGCGGACATCACCCGGCAGAGGTTGGCCTGGTAGACCTCACCGGCGGCGATGTACTCACGGACGCGCCGTACGCCGGCCACGTAGGCGGCGCGGTCGAGGGAGGAGGTCCACCGGTCGGCGTCGGGGCCGCGCCAGGCACCCGGAACGGGCGCAGGAACCGGCTCGCGGCGTACGTCGCCGAAGCGCGCGCAGACGAGCCGCCCTTCGAAGTCGGCGGACACCGCCCAGAAGCCGGTGGAGTCGAGGGCGGCGGGATCGCTGGTGACGTCACGGAGGTCGGTCGCGAGAAGGCCGCCGAAGCGGGCCATGGGAGGCAGGTCGTGCACGGCTGCGAGTCTATGACCGGTGACGGCACGGCGCCGGTGCGGTGACGGCAGGGTGACCTGTGGTGATCGAGCGGCAGCACGCTGCGGAAACGCGTTTTTGAGCTGGCCCGGTAATCCGCTAGAGTTCAACACGTCGCCAGGGAGCGAAGGGGAAAACCCCGGAGCGAACACGGTGACCTGCGGACGTAGCTCAGTTGGTAGAGCACCACCTTGCCAAGGTGGATGTCGCGAGTTCGAGTCTCGTCGTCCGCTCGAAGTGGGGGATCTTCCCGAGAACCCCTGCAGCTCCATGGTGGAGTGGCCGAGAGGCGAGGCAACGGCCTGCAAAGCCGTCTACACGGGTTCAAATCCCGTCTCCACCTCCAAGGACGATTAGCTCAGCGGGAGAGCGCTTCCCTGACACGGAAGAGGTCACTGGTTCAATCCCAGTATCGTCCACTGATCCGCAAGGATCCCCGCGCGATTAGCTCAGCGGGAGAGCGCTTCCCTGACACGGAAGAGGTCACTGGTTCAATCCCAGTATCGCGCACGCAGCACCTGCACCATCTTGTTCCACCTGCGGCCTTCGAGCCGCGGAGCCCGCGCGATTAGCTCAGCGGGAGAGCGCTTCCCTGACACGGAAGAGGTCACTGGTTCAATCCCAGTATCGCGCACCACCTGAAAGCCCCGGCCGTTTCCACGGTCGGGGCTTTTGCGTTCCCCCGCACGAGTGGGCCGGGCGCGCGAAAGGCCGGGGTGCCGGGCCCGGGGTGCCGGGGTGCGGGAAGCGGGAAGCGGGAAGCGGGAAGCGGGAAGCGGTGCATGAAAAAGGGTGCTGCCCGTCCGACTCCCCAGTCGTACGGGCAGCACCCTTCACCTGCCGTCCGTCCGCCGCTCCCCCGTCCCCACGGGGTTCGGCAGGCCGATGTCCCGGTCCGGGCCGCTCTCCCGGACCTGGGGCGCCGCTCAGCGCCCCAGCATCACGCCCACGGACGACGCCTGTGCCGCCAGCTGATCGAAGCCTCCGAAGAGGAAGAGCAGCAGGGCGGCCAGGGGGAGCACCATGGCCGCGGCCACCAGGGGGTGGCGGGTACCGGACTCGTGGCCGTTGAACGCGAATGCCTTGCGTCCCTGCCGTGCGATGTCCGCCATGGTCCTCTCCCTGTCGTCTGGCAGCGGCGGGCTCGTGACCTCGGGGGACGAGTGCGCCACCCGCCGCTTGTCTTCAACACTAGGCGGGCGGGCGGCTCCTGGCCTCATGCCCTCGTACCCATTGCCGGGCCTCCAGGAGGATGACGGTGCCTCCCCCGTGTACTCCCCTGGGTGGAGACGGCTCCCCCGTTATGGGGGACTTCCCGGAGGGGATGACCGGAGGGTAGTGACTTCGCTCACTTGCGTCACTCCCTGTTGCCGCGTGTCCGCCCGCCGGCCGTCGGCAAGATCGACTCGGCCGCGAGCCGCGTACGGGCGCACCGGAGCGGGTCCGGAGCTGCCCCTGGGCTCCAATCCCCTTGGTGCAAGGGGCGCTTGGCCGGGCGGACCACCTCGGGGGCGCTCGCGGACCACAGTGCCGACGCCCCCTCAAGTGTGCTGTGGCGCACTGACAATCGAATCCCCCGGCGAGGGCGCGGCCTCTGAGCACGCATGCCGGATGGTCCGTAAGCTGTGGCACGTCAACAGGACGACCGGTCAGCGGGGTGGACATGGCGATGATGCGGCTCCGGCGCGAGGACCCGCGTGTCGTCGGCTCGTTCAGACTGCACCGGCGGCTCGGCGCCGGCGGCATGGGCGTGGTCTACCTGGGATCGGACCGGCGCGGGCAGCGTGTCGCGCTCAAGGTCATCCGGCCGGATCTGGCCGAGGACCAGGAGTTCCGCTCGCGGTTCGCCCGTGAGGTGTCCGCCGCCCGGCGGATCCGGGGCGGGTGCACGGCGCGCCTGGTGGCGGCGGACCTGGAGGCCGAGCGCCCCTGGTTCGCGACCCAGTACGTGCCCGGCCCCTCGCTGCACGACAAGGTGGCCGAGGAAGGTCCCCTGACGGCCGCGCAGATCGCCGCCGTGGGCGCCGCGCTCTCCGAGGGCCTGGTCGCCGTCCACGAGGCGGGGGTCGTGCACCGCGACCTCAAGCCCTCGAACATCCTGCTGTCGCCCAAGGGCCCCCGGATCATCGACTTCGGCATCGCCTGGGCCACCGGGGCGAGCACCCTCACCCATGTGGGTACGGCCGTCGGCTCCCCCGGGTTCCTCGCACCCGAGCAGGTGCGCGGCGCCGCCGTCACCCCGGCCACGGACGTTTTCGCCCTCGGCGCCACCCTGGCTTACGCGGCCACCGCCGACTCGCCCTTCGGGCACGGCAGTTCCGAGGTCATGCTGTACCGGGTGGTGCACGAGGAGCCGCACCTGCAGGGCGTGCCGGACGCGCTGGCGCCCCTGGTGCGGGCTTGCCTCGCCAAGGATCCCGAGGAGCGGCCCAGCACGCTCCAGCTGTCGATGCGGCTCAAGGAGATCGCGGCCCGCGAGGCGCAGGGGCTCTCGGACGGGCGCCCGCCGGCCCAGCGGGCCCGGGTCGAGCGGCCCACCGGGCGGCTGCCCGAGGCGGAGCGGATCGGCGGGGCCGAGGAGTACCCCGGCCGGCGTACGGAGCGTCGTACGGACGGCGGCACCACGCCCCGGGCCCAGGGCGGCTCCCCGAGCGGTCCGCATGCGCGGCCCTCGTCCTCCCGTCACCCGCAGCACCCCGGCGGCCCGTCCTCCCGGCCGACCTCGGGGCGTACGGGCGGCCGTCCGGCCCCCAGGACGACGGGGACGGGACGGCGACCCTCACGGCCGGATCCGAAGCTGATGCGGCAGCGGCTGATCGTGTTCGTCGTGGTGACGCTGATCGTCGCGCTGGGCATCGCGGCGGCCCAGAAGCTGTAGCTCCCGGTCGGACGGCCTACTGGGCGGCGCGGCCCTGGGCCACCGCGTAGAAGGCGACCGCGGCCGCGGCGCCCACGTTCAGCGAGTCCACGCCGTGCGCCATGGGGATCCGCACCCACTCGTCGGCGGCGACCAGCGCGGGCGTGGACAGGCCGTCGCCCTCGGCGCCCAGCATCAGCGCGACCCGTTCCAGGGACTGCGGCGCGGCCACGTCGATCGGCGTGGCCTTCTCGTGCGGGGTGAGGGCGAGCAGCTTGAAGCCCGCCTCGCGCACCGAGTCCAGGCTCTTCGGCCAGGCCTCCAGGCGGGCGTAGGGGACGGAGAACACCGCTCCCATGGAGACCTTCACCGAGCGGCGGTAGAGCGGGTCCGCGCAGTCGGGCGACAGCAGCACCGCGTCCATGCCGAGGGCGGCGGCGCTGCGGAAGATGGCCCCGATGTTGGTGTGGTCGTTGACTGCTTCCATGACGACCACCCGGCGGGTCGTGGAGAGCAGCTCCTCGGCCGTGGGCAGCGGCTTGCGCTGCATGGAGGCCAGGGCCCCGCGGTGCACGTGGTAGCCGGTGACGCGCTCGGCGAGCTCGGGGCTCACGGCGTAGACCGGTGCCGGGAGTTCGTCGATGACGTCGCGCATGACGTCGACCCACTTGGCGGAGAGCAGCATCGAGCGCATCTCGTACCCGGCGTCCTTGGCGCGTCTGATGACCTTCTCGCCCTCGGCGATGAAAAGGCCCTCCGCGGGCTCGCGCCGGCGCCGGAGTTCGACGTCGGTCAGGCCCGTGTAGTCGCGCAGGCGCGGGTCGTCGGGGTCGGTCACGGTGATGAGATCAGCCACAGGGTGATACTGCCTTGTCCTGGGTGCGGTGCCAACGGCCTGTCAGGCGCTGGTGGTGGGGAGGGTGCGGTCGCCCGGGCCGTTCACGCGGACGACCTCGCCGATGACGATGACGGCCGGCGGCCGGACCTCTTCGGCGCGCACGGTCTCGCCGACCGTGGCCAGGGTGGCGTCCACCCGGCGCTGGGTGGCGGTGGTGCCCTCCTGGATCACCGCGACGGGGGTGTCCGCGGAGCGGCCGTGGCGCACCAGTGCCTCGGCGATCAGGCCGATCTTGTCGACGCCCATCAGGATCACCAGGGTGCCGGTGAGCTTGGCGAGGGACGCCCAGTCCACGAGCGAGCGCGGGTCGTCGGGGCCGACGTGGCCGCTGACCACGGTGAACTCGTGCGCCACACCGCGGTGGGTGACCGGGATGCCGACGGCGCCGGGCACCGAGATGGAGCTGGAGATGCCGGGGACGACGGTGCACGGGATGCCGGCCTCGGCGAGGGCCTGGAGCTCCTCCATGCCGCGGCCGAAGACGTACGGGTCCCCGCCCTTGAGCCGGACCACGGCCTTGCCCGCCTTGGCGTGCTCGATCAGGGCGTTGTTGATGGCCTCCTGGGCCATGAACCGGCCGTACGGGATCTTCGCGGCGTCGATGACCTCGACGTGCGGCGGAAGCTCGTCGAGCAGGTCACGGGGGCCGAGCCGGTCGGCGATGACCACGTCGGCCTCGGCGAGGAGGCGGCGGCCGCGCACGGTGATCAGGTCCGGGTCGCCCGGGCCGCCGCCGACGAGGGCCACGCCGGGGGTGGCCTTGTGCCGGTGGGCGGGAGCGGTGAGGGTGCCGTCGCGCAGGCCCTCCACGACGGCGTCGCGGACGGCCGCGGAGCGGCGGGGATCGTTGCCGGTCAGCACCGCGACGGTGACGCCCTCGATGCGGCCGGTCGCCGGGGTCCAGGCGGTGGCGGCGGAGGCGTCGTCGGCTCGGACGCACCAGACGCGCTCGCGCTCGGCCTCGGCGGAGGCGCGCTCGTTGTCCTCGCGGTTCTGGGTGGCGATCAGCGCGTACCAGGCGTCGGCGAGGTCACCGTCCTGGTAGCGGCGGCGCTCCCAGCGGATCTCACCGGTCTCGGCCATGGCGTCCACGGAGGGGGTGGCGGAGGGCGAGATGAGCAGGACATCGGCGCCGGCCGCGATGAGCGCGGGAAGGCGACGCTGCGCGACCTGTCCGCCGCCGATGACGACGACGCGGCGGCCGGCGAGGCGGAGTCCTACGGGGTAGGCGGGGGTGTCGGCCATGGCGGTGCGGCTCCTGGTGCGGCAGTCGTTCTGTCTTGCCGCTGCGGCTCTGGAGCGGCGGTGTGCTGACGTGCGGATTCTTGGTGCGGGTCCACCATACGGCGCGGGCCGTCCCGAGGCGCGGACGGGGCTGCGCCCCCGGGCCGCGGGCTCTGCCCCGGGCCCGCCCCGACCCGCCCCGGGCCCCGCGTCTCGAACGCCGGCGGGCGGGATGTGCCGGGGCCGGCCACTGCCGTGTGAGGGTGCCGGTCAAGGATCGGGGCCCCGCCCCGGGCCCTGCGCCTCAAACTCCCCCAGCTACCGCTGGGAGGCGCCCCCTGGCGGGGCTGGGGTTGGGCTTCGCGGTGGGGCGGTGCCCCTCCGGGACGTCTCCTCGGCTCGCGAACCCCGAGCCGGACCGGCCTGCCGACCGGCGGTGGGTTCGCTCGGCCTGCGGGGACATCCCGGAGTGTCCCTGCCCCCCGGCGGACCCGAGCACGGGTTACTTCTCCGTGACGCCCGCCGAGTCGAACGTGGCGACCTCGTGCATCGCGCGGGCCGCACTCTGGACCAGGGGGAGGGCGAGCAGGGCGCCGGTGCCCTCGCCGAGGCGGAGGTCCAGGTCGACCAGCGGGCGCAGGCCCAGCTTGTTGAGCGCCGCGACGTGGCCCGGCTCGGCGCTGCGGTGGCCCGCGATGCAGGCCGACAGGGACTCGGGGGCGATCGCGCGGGCCACCAGGGCGGCGGCTCCGGCGCTGACGCCGTCCAGGATCACGGGGGTGCGCAGCGACGCGCCGCCGAGGAGGAGACCGACGATGGCCGCGTGCTCCAGGCCGCCGATGGCCGCGAGGACGCCGATCGGGTCCGCCGGGTCGGGCTGGTGGAGCTCCAGGGCACGGCGGACGACCTCGACCTTGCGGGCGTGCGTCTCGTCGTTGATGCCCGTGCCGCGGCCGGTGACCTCGGCCGGGTCCACCCCGGTGAAGACCGAGATCAGGGCCGCGGACACTGTGGTGTTCGCGATGCCCATCTCGCCGGTGAGGAGGGCCTTGTTGCCGGCCGCCACCAGGTCGCGGGCCGTCTCGATGCCGACCTCGATGGCCGCGACGGCTTCCTCGCGGGTCATCGCCGGGCCGGTGGAGAGGTCGGCGGTGCCGGGGCGGACCTTGCGCGGGAGCAGGCCCGGGGTGGCCGGGAGGTCGCCCGCGACGCCGACGTCGATCACGCAGACCTCGGCGCCGACCTGGTTGGCGAAGGCGTTGCAGACCGCTCCGCCGCCCAGGAAGTTGGCCACCATCTGGGTGGTGACCTCCTGCGGCCACGGGGTGACGCCCTGGGCGTGCACGCCGTGGTCACCGGCGAAGATCGCGACCGCGGCCGGCTCCGGGATCGGCGGCGGGCAGACCCGGGAGAGGCCGGACAGCTGGGCGGAGATGATCTCCAGCATGCCCAGGGCCCCGGCGGGCTTGGTCATGCGCTTCTGGCGCTCCCAGGCCTCGCCCAGGGCCTTCGCGTCGAGCGGGCGGATGCTGGCGACCGTCTCCGAGAGCAGGTCGTGCGGCTCCTCGCCGGGCAGCGCGCGGCGGCCGTAGGTCTCCTCGTGGACGACCCAGGAGAGCGGGCGGCGCTGCGACCAGCCGGCCTGGGCCAGCTCGGGCTCCTCGGGGAACTCGTCGACGTAGCCGACGCAGAGGTAGGCGACGACTTCGAGGTGCTCGGGCAGGCCGAGCTCGCGGACCATCTCGCGCTCGTCGAAGAAGCTGACCCAGCCGACACCGAGGCCCTCGGCGCGCGCGGCGAGCCAGAGGTTCTCGACGGCGAGGGCCGCGGAGTACGGGGCCATCTGCGGCTGGGTGTGGCGGCCGAGGGTGTGGCGGCCGCCGCGGGTGGGGTCGGCGGTGACGACGATGTTCACCGGGGTGTCGAGGATGGCCTCGATCTTGAGTGCCTTGAACTGCTTCGCCCGGCCCTTGGGCAGAGACTTCGCGTAGGCCTCGCGCTGGCGCTGGGCGAGCTCGTGCATCGCCCGGCGGGTCTCGGCCGACCGGATGACGACGAAGTCCCACGGCTGGGAGTGGCCCACGCTGGGCGCGTGGTGCGCGGCTTCCAGGACGCGGAGCAGCACCTCGTGCGGGATGGGGTCGGTGCGGAAGCCGTTGCGGATGTCGCGGCGCTCGCGCATGACGCGCAGGACGGCCTCGCGCTCGGCGTCGGCGTAGCCGGGGGCCGCCTCGCCTGCGGCGGGCTCGGCCGGAAGGTCCACCGCGGGCTCGCCCTGGGCGGCGGGCTCGGCGGGGGCCGGCTCTTCGGGCTGGGGCTCCACGGCCACCGGCTCGGCCTGGGCCACCGGCTCGACCACGATCGGCTCGACCGCAATCGGCTCGGGCTCGGGCTGCGGCTCCACGGCCACCACCGGCTCGGGCGCGATCGGCTCGACCGCGATCGGCTCGGGCCCGGGCTCCGGCTGCGCCTCGGCGACCGGCTCGGGCGCCGCGGCCGCCACCGGCTCGACGGGGACGACCGGCTCGGGCTGCGGCTCCACGGCCGCCACCGGCTCGACCGCGATCGGCTCGGGTGCGGGCTGCGGCTGGGGCTCGGGCTCCGGCCGTACCTCGGCAACGGGCTCCGGCTGGACCGGCTCGGCCACGACGGCCGCCACCGGCTCGGGCTGAGGCTCGGGCTGGGGCTCGGGCTGGGGCTCGGGCTGGGGCTCGGGCTCCACGGACATCGGCTGGACCGTGACCGGCTCCGGCTGCGGTTCGACCGCGACAGGCTCCGGCTCCGGCTGCAGCGGCTCGGCCTGGACCACCGGCTCGGGCTGGACCACCGGCTCCGCGGGGGTCGGGACGGGCTCCGGCTCCACGGGCCGGGCTGCGGCCTCGGCGGGGGCCTGGGCGGGCTCCGCCACCGGCTCCGGCGTCCACGGGGCACCGGCCTGCGGCGGGATCTCGCCCAGCTGGGCCGCGGGGGCCGGGGCGGTCTCGGCGCGCGGGATGTCCAGGTACTCGGGTCCCGTGGTCGGGGGTCCTGCCTGGCGCAGCGGGAGCGGCGCCGACGGGGTGCTCACGGCGGCCATCGGGACGGCCTGGGCGGGCGCCGCGGCCGGGCCGCGGTCGGCGAGGGACCGTACGACTCCGCCGTTGGCCTCGGGCATGGGCGGGCCCATGTGCAGGGGGCGCCGGACGGGGGCCGCGGGGGCCACCGGGGCGGCGGGGGCCGCCGGGGGCGGGACGACGAGCCCGCCGAGGTCGAGCGCGCCGGAGTCACGGCCGCCCGTCTCGTGCGCGCCCGCGCTGTAGCCGCCGTCGGGGAACACGGGCGGGGGGAACTCGGTGTACGCGGCCGGGGCCTCGGGGTAGGAGGGCGCGGCGGCGTAGGACTGGTCCGTGTACAGGGGCGGCTCGCCGAGCTGGGGCGCGGCGGGGAAGACGGGGGCCTGCGGGACGACCTGCGGGTCGCTCCACGCACCCTGGCCGCTCGGCATCAGCAGCAGTTCCTCGTCCTCCGGCTCGGCCGGGTTGTCCATGAGGTCCTGGAAGGCGTAGCCCGCGGGAATCGGTGCCGGGATCTGGACCGGAGCGGGGACGCTCTGCTGATCCACCAAGCCCGCGTTGTCCGGGAGACCCTCGCCCGGGACCTGGCCGGTGTCAGTCATGCTTACCCCTCGCCCATCGGTGTTGCCTCTTCGATCGCCCGGTCGCCCACGAGGCCGCCGAGCGGTTTTGCCTGCGGGGTTGCGGTGAGACGAACTCGTCTCGCATACGCCTGCACGACAACCAGTAAGCATTGTCGCGCCCGTCGGCCACCGTGGCGGCCATAACCGTCACGGTCCTCTGTGGACTGCGCCACGTCGCGCGTCCAGGCGGTGCCGCGATGCCCGAATCGTCCGAGGCAGTACGACGATCGGCCAGCCTACCCCGGCCCTCGGCTCAGCGCGTGGCGGGGCGTTCGGCTGCCAGGAGGAACACCACGGAACGGTCCTGTTCGGCCCAGGTCCGGGTGTCCAGGCCGACGGACTGGAGCAGCGCGCACTCGACGGCGTAACCGTGTTCGGTCAGTGCCCTGCCGATCGCCTCCGCCTCGTCGCGGGTGGAGGCGTGGCTGACGATCCGTTCGGGACGGCGTTCGGCGACGGCCGCGACGACGGCGGCGCCGCCACCGCCGACGCGGACGACATCGGGCTCGGGCAGGTTCTCCAGTACGTGCGGCGCGCGCCCGGCGACGGCCTGGAGCTGCACTCCCCGCTCACGGGCGGCGGCGGTTATGCGGTCGCAGGCGGCCGCGTCGGCGTCGACCGCGATGACGGCGGCGCCGAGGGCGGCCGCGTCCACGGCCACGGCGCCGGATCCGGCGCCGATGTCCCAGAGGAGGTCGCCGGTACGCGGGCCGAGCCGGGCGAGTTGGGCCGCGCGGAGCTGGGCGGATTCGCCTTCGCCCGCGTCGGCCTGCGGCCTGGCCCAGCCCCGGTCGGCGGACCGGGCGGCGCTCTGGCCGAGGAGCCAGCCGGCGTCCGCGGGGGCCGGTCCCCCGCCCCCGATGACGATGACGACGTTCGGGTCGCGCCAGCTGTGGTCGGCGGCCTTGTCGGAGGTGAGGACGCTCACCTGCTCCCGGTCCGTGCCGAGTTCCTCGCAGACGACGAAGGTGCGGTGAACTCCTTCGAGGAGCAGGGCGAGTTCCGCGGGGCCGGCGCCGGGTGAGGTGAGGACGGCGACCTTGGCGTGGGCGCGGCAGACGTTGACCGCGCGGCGCAGGGTGCGGGGGTGGGCCACGACGACCTGGGCGTCGTCCCAGGGCATGCCGGCGCGGGCGAAGGCGGCGGCCACGGAGGAGACGGCCGGGACGACCTCGACCTCCAGGCCGTGCTCCGGGGCGCGCAGGGTGCGTACGGCGCCGAAGAAGCCGGGGTCCCCGTCGGCGAAGACCACCGCGGTGCCGCGGTGGCCGGCGATGCGGCGTGCGGCGAGGCCGACACTGCCCAGGCGGATGCGCTCCGCGGTGGGCGGCACTTCGGGGAGGGCGAGGTGGTGCGCGGCGCCGGCCACGAGGGTGGCGGCGGAGAGCGCGGACCGGGCGCCCGCGGTCAGGGGCGAACCGTCCCAGCCGATCACCGTGACCCGGTCGGCCATCGTCGTCAGTCTCCTGGTCTGGCAGGGGGCACCTCCCCGCGGCAGCTGGGGGAGGTGGGGTTTCGTCGGGGCGGGCACGGTGAGACTACCCGGTCATCGGTTCAGTTCCAGTCGGCGCCGACGCGGTGGCCGTTCGCGTCGGCCCGCTGCGGGAACGCGGTGCTGCGGGCGTATCCGTCGTAGCTGTCGTAGCTGTCGTATCCGTCGTAGCCGTCGCCCTCGTCGAGGTCTTCGGGGACCAGGCTCCAGACGATGAGGTCGGTGCGGGTGTCGGCCCAGCCGCCGTCCGCCGTCTGCGTACGCACTATCCACGCGTTGCGCAGGACGCCCTCGCTGATGCAGCCGATCTTCTGGGCCACCTGCTGCGAGGCGGTGTTGTCGGCGGCGGTGCGCAGTTCGAGGCGCTCGAACTCCTGGGAGCGGAAGAGCCATTGGGCGACGGCCAGGACGGATTCGCTGGCGTAGCCCTCGCCGCGGGCCCAGGGGGCGGTGACGTAGCCGACCTCGGTGGCGCGGGTGCGCCAGTTGGTGTTCTGCAGGTGCACGATGCCGACGAGGCGCTGGGTGAGGAACTCGGTGACGGCGAGGACGATGCCGCGGCCCTCGGTGCGTTCGGCGTGGGAGTGCCGGGTGGCCCAGGCGTGCGCTTCGGTGTGGGTGTAGGGGTGGGGCGCGCTGGTCCAGGCGATCACGTGCTCGTCGTTCATCATCTCGGCGAGCGCGGTGACGTCCTCTTCCTCGAAGGGGCGCAGCACCAGCCGGTCCGTGCTGATGGTGACGTCCGGGAAGGTGGTAGTCATGCGCAGCTCCATGCCTGAGACCGTGGTGCGACCGTGTTGCGATGCGACCGCGGTGCGGGACCGTTCGTGCGGGACCGTGCGTGCGGTTCGTAGGCCACAGCATGCAGCATCGACCGGGCGATGTGCAGGGCCGGGTTGCCCGGAAGCGGGCAGAGCTCGGCCCCGCGCGCCGTCAGGTGCGTGCGGGGCCGAGATTCATGACCGGTCCGGGAGGAACCGGATCACGAGGTACCGGTTCAGGAGGCGGCCGGGGCGCCGAAGGCCGGGATGACCGAGCCCTGGTACTTCTCCTCGATGAACTTCTTGACCTCGTCGGAGTTCAGGAGCTTGGCCAGCTTCTGGATCCGCGGGTCGTTCTGGTTGCCGTCCTTGACCGCGAGGAAGTTGGCGTAGGGGTTGCCCTCGGCCTTCTCCAGGATCAGCGCGTCCTTGGCGGGCGACAGCTTGGCTTCGAGGGCGTAGTTGCCGTTGATGATCGCGGCGTCCACGTCGTTCAGGGCGCGCGGGACCGTGGCGGCCTCCAGCTCCTTGAACTCCAGGCCCTTCTTGTCGGTGATGTCGGACAGCTTGGCGCTGGTGCCGACACCCTCCTTGAGGGTGATCAGGTTGTTCGCGGCGAGCAGCTGGAGCGCGCGGCCCTCGTTGGTGGTGTCGTTGGGGACGGCGATGGTCTGGCCGGCCTTGATGTCACCGATGGCCTTGATCTTCTTGGAGTAGAGACCGAGGGGCTCCAGGTGCACGTTCACGACGGGCACGACGTGCGTGCTGTTCTTCTTGTTGAAGTCGTCGAGGTACGGCTTGTGCTGGAAGTAGTTGCCGTCGACCTGGCCCTGCTCGGTGGCGGTGTTCGGCAGGACGTAGTCCGTGAACTCCTTGACCTCCAGCTTGAGGCCTTCCTTGGCCGCGAGCTTGTCCTTGACGAAGTTCAGGACGTCGGCGTGCGGGCTCGGGGAGGCCGCTATGACCAGGGGCTTGCTCTCGTCGGCCTTGCCGCCGTCGGCCTTCGCCGAGGACGGGTCCGAGGAGCTGCCGCAGGCGGTGAGGCCGAGGGCGAGCGCGGTGGCCGTGGCGGCGAGGGCGGTGAGCTTGATGTTCTTACGCACGAAGAGTGCCTTTCTTGCTGAACAAGTACCGATGACTTGCTGGTGGTGGCCCAAGCACGACAAGTGCGGGCTCTGTTGGGGGGGGAAAGTCTTCTCAGGCGCTCCGGCCGCGGCGGGCGAGGAGGCGGACCGCGCCGTCGCCGAGCAGCTGGATCACCGTGACGAGGGCGATCAGGACCACGACGGTGGCGATCATGAAGCCGGTCTCGAAGCGCTGGAAGCCGTAGGTGATGGCCTTGGATCCCAGTCCTTCGCCGCCGACGGCGCCGGCCATGGCCGAGTAGCCGACGAGGGTGATGACGGTGGTGGTGACACCGGCGACCAGGGAGGGCAGGGCCTGCGGGAGCAGCACCTTGCCGACCAGGGTGGGGATGCCGCCGCCCATGGACTCGACGGCCTCGATCAGGCCGTGGTCCACCTCGCGGACGGCGGTCTCGACGAGCCGGGCGAAGAAGGGGACGGCGCCGATGGCCAGCGGGACGATCATGGCGGTGGGGCCGATGAAGGTGCCGACGACCGCGGTGGTGACCGGGATCAGGAAGATCAGCAGGATGATGAACGGCAGCGAGCGGCCTATGTTCACGATCACGCCGAGGACCTTGTTGAGCGGCTGGTTCTGCAGGAGGCCGCCCTTGTCGGTGAGGACCAGCAGGATGCCGATGGGCAGGCCGCCCAGCACGGTCACCAGGGTGGACCACAGCACCATGTAGAGGGTGTCGTAGGTGCCCTGGGTGAGCAGGGGCTGCATTTCGGACCAGGTCACTTGGCACCATCCTTGACCAGCTCGGCCAGTTCGTCGTCGATCCCGTCGATGACGTCGACCTGCAGGCCCTGCTCGCGCAGGAAGCCGACCGGCACGACGTTGTCCTCGTAACCGCCGGGCAGTTCGATGCGCATGCGGCCGATCTGCCGGCCCGCGACGGTGTCCATCGCGGCGCCGAGGATCGAGATGTCGATGTTGTACGTGCGCGAGAGCTGCGAGATGACCGGCCGGACGGCGGCTTCGCCGTGGAAGGTGACGTCGACGACCGTGCGGTCGGGGCCGGTGGCGGTACCGGTGACCGGGAAGAGTTCGCCGGCGAGCTCGGAGCCGGGGGTGGCGAGGAGTTCGGCGACGGTGCCGGACTCGATGATCCGGCCGTTCTTCATCAGGGCGGCCGAGTCGCAGACGGTCTTGACCACGTCCATCTCGTGCGTGATGAGCAGGACGGTGAGGCCGAGCTGCTGGTTGAGGTCGCGCAGCAGCCCGAGGACGGAGCGGGTGGTCTCGGGGTCCAGGGCGCTGGTGGCCTCGTCGGACAAGAGCACCTTGGGGTCGCCGGCCAGGGCGCGGGCGATGCCGACGCGCTGCTTCTGGCCGCC
Source organism: Streptomyces sp. NPDC001502 (assembly GCF_042894785.1). Classification (NCBI taxonomy): domain Bacteria; kingdom Bacillati; phylum Actinomycetota; class Actinomycetes; order Kitasatosporales; family Streptomycetaceae; genus Streptomyces; species Streptomyces sp. NPDC001502. The sequence goes on along the minus strand of NZ_JBIAVW010000012.1, from coordinate 56,173 downwards.
GGAGAGCTGGGTCGGGTAGGCCTTGGCCTTGTCGGCGAGGCCGACCAGGTCGAGGAGTTCGAGGGCCTTGCGGGAGCGCTCGCGGCCGGAGATGCCGAGGATCTCCAGGGGCAGCTCGACGTTGGCCTGGACGGTGCGCGAGGACAGCAGGTTGAAGTGCTGGAAGACCATGCCGATGCGGCTGCGGGCCTGGCGGAGCTCCTTGCCCGCACGCCGGCCGCGGCCGGCGAGGGCGGTGAGGTCGACGCCGTCGACGGTCACGGTGCCGGTGGTGGGGCGCTCCAGCAGGTTGACGCAGCGGATCAGGGAGGATTTGCCTGCGCCGCTCTGGCCGATGACTCCGTAGACCTCGCCCTCGCGGACGTGGAGATCGACGCCGTCCAGGGCGGTGACCTCGCGGCCACGGGACTGGTAGACCTTCGTGAGGCCCGATGTGGTGATCACAGGATTTCCGTCGCTGTCGAGTGCGCGGCGCAACGGGCTGCCGGGCACGGGGCAAACAATCTGGGGACGCGATACGGGACGAACCGTCAGAAAATGATGGTGTCGACACGTGCGCGGGGCATGAGTGAGCCGTGCTGTTCATCAGCTGGTGACGTGGTGGCGCGGCTGGTCTCGCTTCGGGGCGCGAGGCTCAGGAAGGGGCCCTCAGAAGGCGCACATTCGACACATACAACGAGCACCGGGCGTCATCGTCGCCTCGGTCGCAAGGGTGCGGCTGCTCGTCGTGGTCATGGGCCCAAGTAAAGCAGACGTCTCCCCTGACCGATCAATGACGTCCGGATAGCGGACGCATTCCGACCACATACCGGACGTCACCGGTCAGCACCGACCCTCCGCACCGAGGCTGGTTCCCCGCCTCCGACCTGCGCCGACACGGCCGTCCGGGGCTGTCCGGACCGCCCGGTCCGGAGTGCGGCGACCCGGTCCGCTGTGGTCAAGACCACGGCCGGTACGCCGGACACGCGGGCAGTGCGCCGGGCTGCGGGAGGCAGGGGTGCGCGCATCGGGTCTTACGGCCCGTAATACCCTCGCTGCATGCTCGACGCCCTGACGGTCGCCATCGGCGTGGCCGCACTCGCCCTCGCCGCCTGGTGCGGCCACGCCGCATGGCGGGACCAGCCGACCAAGGACTGGCACTTCATCGGTATGGCCGTCGTGACCGTGCTGGTCCTGGCGCAGCTGGTGATCGGCGTGGTCAAGCTGGCCCAGGGCGAGAAGCCCGACGAGGGCACGGTGATCTTCGTGGCGTACCTGGTGGGGGCGTTCGCCGCGGTACCGGCGGCCGGGATGCTCTCGCTGACCGAGCGGACCAGGTGGGGATCGATCACGGTGGCGGCCGGCGCCGTCGTGCTCGCCGTCCTCGAAGTACGGCTCTACGACATCTGGGGAACCACCGGTGCCTGACTCCGACACGACGAACGCCACCGGTGCCGCCACCACCACCGGGCGCAAGCGGCTGGTCTCCGGGCCCGGTCTGCTGCTGGTGTGGCTGTACGGGGTGATGGTGGTCGGCGCGGTCTCCCGCTCGGCCTTCCAGATCTCCACCGAGTTCGACCGGGCGCCGCTGGCCTACGCGCTGTCCGCCGTGGCCGCGCTGGCCTACGCGTTCATCACGTACTCACTGGTGCGCGGCGGTGAGACGGCCCGCAAGGCGGCGCTGGTCTGCTGCGCCGCCGAGCTGGCCGGTGTGCTGGCCGTGGGGACCTGGACGGTGGTGCGACCGGAGTCCTTCCCCGACACGACCGTGTGGTCCCAGTTCGGGATGGGCTACCTGTTCATCCCGGTGATCCTGCCGATCACCGGGATGCTCTGGCTGCGCAGGAGCCGAGAGGCCGCTACGCGCTGACCGTGAAATCGGTCGGGTCCTTGGCTTCCTTCTCCAGGATCACCAGCTGGATGCCGTCGGAGGCGGTGCGGCCGCCGACCTTGACGTAGCCGGCCTTGCGGTAGAGGCGCAGGTTCGCCTCGCTCTTGTGCCCGGTGTGCAGGCGGAAGCGAGTGGTGCGGCCGGGGCTCGCCAGGGCCTCCTCGACCGCACGCAGCAGGCGCGCCCCGAGACCGTGACCCTGCAGGCGCGGGTGCACACAGAGCTTGGCGATCTTGCCGGTGCCGTCGTCGTCGACGTTGCCGCGCACGGTCCCGACGATCTCGTCGCCGAGCCGGGCCACCAGGACGGTGTCCGTCGCCAGCTCCCCCTTGAGGGAGTCCAGGGACTGGGTGAGCGGCTGGATGAGGTAGTTGCCGTACAGCTCGGCCTCCCGCTGGAAGGCCAGGTACTGCAGTTTGAAGATCTGCTCAGCGTCCTCGGCAGCCGCCGCCGAAATGGTCACGCTCATGCCCATGTGCGCATGCCTCCAGCTCACCTGGTAGCCCGTTGGTCTACCGCTCCTTTCCCCGCAGGCCAGGAGCCGCAACCTCTGCAGCCAGCATTCTGCGCAGACATCCCAGGCAACGGGAACGCACGGGCCCCAAACTTCCTTGTGAGATACCCAACTCTCCTGCGATTTCACGGTAAGTGAGGTCTCTGGGCGAAAGAAGTGCCTTCATCAGCTCGGGACAGCGTCCGGGCAACCGGGCGACCGCCGATCGGAGTGCACGGTTCTCCTCGCCGTGCAGCAGGGCGTCTTCCGGCTCTGCCGCGGCGGCCGCGCCGACCGGTGCGCTCCCGTCCACCGAGTGCTGGCGGTGGCCGTACGGGATCTCCCGGCGGGCCCGGCGCCGGGCGAGGCGGGCCTCCGCCCGGACCGCCCGGCGCAGCCACCGCGCCGGCTCCGCGGGTTCGGCCGGATCGGGGGCGTGGCGGCCGCTCTCCAGCAGCCTGACCCAGACGGCTTGTTCCAGGTCGGCCGCGTCCACTCCGGTGCCCGGGGCCTCCGCGGCCGCCTCGGCGGAGAGCAGCGGGCCCAGCTTGTCGAGGTAATCAGCCTTCAGCAGGTCCATGCCGGGCGGGACGAGCGGGCCGGGCCGGACGGTTTCCCCGCCGGGCCCGGCCCACTCGTACGGGAAGCGGCGCTCAGCGGTTGACGGGCCGTCGGCCCGGGCGGAAGGCCTCTGCCGCGAGGAGTCCGGTGTCCGGGTTGTCGGTGAAGATCCCGTCGATGCCCTGTTCGAAGTAGGTGCGGAAGGCTCCGAGGGCGTCCCCGTACGCGGTGGGGTCGGTCCCCTTGCGGTACTCGGCGGGCAGGAAGCTGTTCTCGTTGCGTGCGGTGTAGGGGTGCAGCAGCAGCCCGCGGGCGTGGGCGTCCTTCACCAGGGTGGTCGGGGCGCCGAGCTGGCCGGCCGCGTCGCGCGGGAGGATCAGGTCCATGGTCGGGCCGATGCCCTGGGCGAAGCCGGCGATCCACTTCAGCCCCTCGGGCTTGACCAGGTCCGCGACCGTGCGCGGGTCCTTGGCCACCTCGAAGTCCCAGGGGCGGGTGCCCGCAGCGGAGAGCAGGACCACGCGGGGCGCGGAGACCAGCCGGGAGAGCCGCTGGATGCTGGAGGGCTCGAAGGACTGGAGGAAGACGGCGGCGCCCCGCCCGTCGCGCCCGTAGCGGCGCAGGAGCTTGGCGAGGGGCTCCTCCAGGCCGAGGCCCAGGCCCCGGAAGTAGCTGGGGTGCTTGGTCTCGACGTGCAGCCACACCCGCCGGCCGCGCCGCTTGCCCTCGCGGTCGGCCCAGCGGAGCACCTCTTCGAAGGTGGGTACGGCCCACTGGCCGTCGTAGAGCGTGTTGCGCTGGCGGACGGCGGGGATACGTTCCTTCGCGCGCAGGGTCCTCAGCTCGGCCAGGGTGAAGTCCTCGGTGAACCAGCCGGTGACCGCGACCCCGTCGACGGACTTGGTGGTGCGCCGGGAGGCGAACTCGGGGTGCTCGGCGACATCGGTGGTCCCGCCGATCTCGTTCTCGTGGCGGCACACCAGATGGCCGTCCCGGGTCGGGACCAGGTCCTGCTCGACCACGTCGGCGCCCAGGTCCAGGGCGAGCTGGTAGGAGCCGATCGTGTGCTCCGGGCGGTAGCCGCTGGCTCCGCGATGGCCGATGACGGTGGGGTGGGGGAGGTCCCGGAAGCCTCCGTCGCCGCGGCCGTCTCCGTACCCGTCGTCCGCAGCGGCGGAACCCGCCGTGAGTCCGGTGATCCCGGTCCCCGCCGCCAGGACGGCCGCTCCCAGGACCGTGCGCCGCGCTGCCCCACCCTGTGTCATGAGTGTCACTCCTCGTCGTGAACGCCGTGTCGCGGCCCGCGATCGGCGTGCCGATGGTAGGCAAAGGGGAGTGGCCGAGGAGGGTGCGGCGACGGCACATCCGGGGAACTTGGCGCAAACACGCGTCAACACTGCGTATCCGACACGTGAACCCGATGTGCGCGGGAAGCCGACCCGCGAGTATCGTCCTCACCTGCGCTACCGCCGTGTGGTGGGTGCGCGAACCGCTTTTCGATGCCGGAGGGCCCACGTTGTTCCGTACGAAGCTCATCAAAGCCACTGTCGGACCGGTCATGCGCATGATGTTCCGCACCCGCGTGGAGGGCATCGAGAACATCCCCGGCTCCGGGCCGGTGATTCTGGCGGGCAACCACCTCACCTTCATCGACTCCATGATCATGCCGCTGGTGTGCGACCGTACGGTCCACTTCATCGGCAAGGACGAGTACGTGACCGGCAAGGGGATCAAGGGCCGCGCCATGGCCTGGTTCTTCACCGGCTCCGGCATGATCCCCGTCGACCGTGACGGCGCCAACGGCGGCGTCGCGGCCCTGATGACCGGTCGCCGGATCCTCGAAGAGGGCAAGATCTTCGGCATCTACCCCGAGGGCACCCGCTCCCCCGACGGCCGCCTCTACCGCGGCCGCACCGGCATCGCCCGTCTGACCCTGATGACCGGCGCCCCCGTCGTGCCGTTCGCGATGATCGGCACCGACAAGCTCCAGCCGGGCGGCGCCGGCATGCCGCGCCCGGGCCGGGTCACCGTCCGCTTCGGCGAGCCGATGGAGTTCTCCCGCTACGAGGGCATGGACCGCGACCGCTACGTGCTGCGCGCCGTCACCGACTCGGTGATGGCCGAGGTCATGCGCCTCTCGGGCCAGGAGTACGTCGACATGTACGCCACCAAGGCGAAGGCCGCGTAGATCGTCCCTTCACTGACGCTGGAGTGACCGGCTGACGCCCGCCGCCGTGGTGGTGGCGAGGATCCAGCCGGTCACGATCAGCAGGTACGACAGCCACTGGTGCCAGCCTCCCGGCGCGAAGGCCGCCTCCTGGCCGAAACTGACGATCGGCACCATCAGGTCGATCGTGTAGAAGACCGCGTTGAAGTCCGGCGCCTCCCCCGCCTTCAGGGCGCGCGGCGGGTCGATCCCGTACGCGATCGACCCGGTCATCAGCAGGGCCACCAGCCAGCCCGCCGCACGCAGCGGCCGGAAGCCGTAGCCGACGGTGGCGTCCTGGAGCAGCCCCCACGCCCGGGCGGCCCGGGGCAGGGTGTGGCGGTGCCTGCGCAGCTTCGCGAGCTGGACGGTCCGGGCGGCCGCCTCGTCGCCCGCCGTACGGTAGGCCGCCGCGAGCTGTTCGTAGGCGTACGTGAGGTAGCCGGACTCCTCCCGTTCCAGGGCGGGCAGCCGCTGCTCGGCGGGGAGGTGCGGGGCGAGGGTGCGGTAGGTGAGGCCGTCGATGGCGATCCGCTCGGGCCAGGCCTCCGGGTCGATGTGGAGCAGGTCGACGGTGGACCGGCGCAGGTTCACATCGCCCCGGACCGTTTCGCAGCGGCGCAGCCACAGCTCGCCTATGGCGCAGCTGGAGGCGCGCAGGGCGGTCCCGTCCGGGTTGGCGAGGTCGGCACGGCTGAGGTTGACCTGGCCGGGTATCCGGGAGCCGGTGAGGTTGACCATGCCGCGGGCCTGGATCCGGTGGGCGCGCAGGTCGGTGCCGACGGTCAGGTTCTCGGCGTGCAGGGCGATCCCGCCGGGGGCGAGCAGCCGGGCGCGGTCGAGCTGGATCTGGCCGCCGACGGTGGCCCCGTTGAGGCGGAGCTGGCCGTGCACGGTCAGGTCGTTCGCGATGATGTCGGTGTCGACCTCGACGTGGTTGAGCTGGAGCGGGGGCTCGTCCGCCTCCTCGCCGGCGGTGGGGCCGATCACGGCCCCCTGGAGGAAGAGGCCCCCGGAGATCTTGGAGCCCTGCAGCCGCACGGGGCCGGCGATCCGGCAGTGGGACAGGCGCAGGACCACGTCGACGCGCAGCGTGGAAGCGGTCAGGCCGGGCAGTGTGGAGTAGCCGAGGACCAGGGCGCGCAGCTGGGCCCCGTACATCAGGGGCTTGCGCTCGAACCAGCAGTCGCGCAGCCGGATGGGGTGGTCGATGACGGCGTAGCGCATGTCGAGCTTGCCCACGATCTTCGCGCCCTTGACCTTGAGGCCGGGGACCCGGCCCTGCACGGCGGGGCAGGCGCCCAGCAGGATGGCCCGCAGCACCTCGGCGCGCAGGGTGCGGTCGGGGCCCCAGTCGGCTCCGTCGACGGAGCTGTCCTCGGGGGCGGCGCGGAAGTCGACCCCGTCGCCGCGCGGGAAGGCCTCCCAGACGCGGCGTTCCGCCGGGGTCAGATCGTTGATCTCCATCGCCGGGATGGTGTCCCGCAGTTCTACGAACTGTCAACTCCGGCCGGGACACCATCCCTTGCCCGGAAGCGCCGGAACGTCAGTGCTCGACGCCCTCCTGGAGCCGCTGGCCCTTCAGCAGGAACCAGGCGGCCACGGCGGTGGCCAGCAGCACGGCCGCACCGACGCCGGAGGCGAGCCGCAGCCCGTCCACGAAAGCGTCCTGGGCGGCGCCCACCATCACCTGGGCGGTGTGCGGGTCGAGCTCCTTGGCGGCCTCGACGGCCCCGCCGAGGGATTCGTGCGCGGCGTCGGCGACCGGGCCCGCGACCGAGGCCGGGGCGGTGAAGCTCTGGTAGACGCCGGTGACGATGGAGCCGAGCAGGGCGATGCCGAGGGCGGCGCCGAGTTCGTACGCCGTCTCGGAGACGGCGGAGGCCGAGCCGGCCTGCTCCTTGGGCACGCTGGAGAGGATCACGTCGGCGGTGACGGTGAAGGAGAAGCCGGCGCCGAGGCCGACGACGAGCAGGGCCGCGCCGAGCAGCGGGTAGCCGCTCTCCTTGTGGATCAGGGTGAGCACGGCGAGGGCCAGGCCGATGGCGCCGAGGCCGCCGGCCACGATGGTCCGTACCGAGTACCGGCGGGCGTACCGGCCCGCGATCAGGCCGGTGACCACCGCGCCGATGGCGGCGGGCAGTTCGGCGAGGCCGGCCTCCAGCGGGTCGCGGCCCTGGACGAGCTGCAGGAACTGGGAGAGGAAGAAGACCAGTCCGGAGAGTCCGAAGACGGTGAGCAGGTCGGCGAGGACCGCGCCGGAGAAGCCGCGGTGCTCAAAGAGCCGCATGTCGAGCAGCGGGGACGGCAGGCCGAACTGGCGGCGTACGAAGGCGTACAGGGCGCCCGCGCCGAGTGTCGCGGTGGCCGCGACCTCCCAGGTGATGCCGTGGGTGGCGACTTCCTTGACGGCGTAGACGACGCTGATCACGCCGACGAGGGAGAGACCGACGCTGACGAGGTCCCAGGGGCCGGCGACCGGGTTCTTGGATTCGGGAAGCAGCTTGATTCCGACGACGACCAGGGCGATCATCACGGGGAGGTTGATCAGGAAGACCGAGCCCCACCAGAAGTGCTGGAGCAGGGCTCCGCCGACGACCGGGCCGACGGCCGCGCCGGCCGAGGCGGTGGCGCCCCAGATGCCGATCGCGAGGCTGCGCTCCTTGGGGTCGTGGAAGATGTTGCGGATCAGCGCGAGGGTGGACGGCATCAGGGTCGCACCGGCCACGCCCAGCAGGGCCCGGGCGACGATCATCATCTCGGGGCTGGTCGCGTAGGCGTTGAGCACGGACACGGCGCCGAACGCGGCGGCGCCGGTGAGCAGCAGCTTCTTGCGGCCGATGCGGTCACCGAGGCTGCCCATGGAGACCAGCAGACCGGCGATGACGAAGGAGTAGATGTCGCCTATCCACAGCAGCTGGGTGCCGGACGGCTTGAGGTCCTCGGAGAGTGCGGGCGTGGCGAGGCCGAGTACGGTCGCGTCGACGGCGACCAGCAGCACGGCGAGCACCAGCACGCCCAGGGCGAGCCAGCGGCCGCGGCTCCTGGTCTCCGTCCCGGTCGGGCTGGTCAGCTGCTGGATGCTGCTCATTTCTCCACACTCCGTCTGGCGCCACCGAGCAACAGCTCGATGATCATGTACTGGAAGTCCTTGGCGGCGACCCGGCCGTCCATCACGGCCCAGGCACAGGCGCCGACGAGGGCGTAAAGCGCCTCGGTGAGCCATGCGGGGCTCAGGTCGATCCGGATGTCGCCCTCTTCCTGGCCGCGCCGGAAGAGCGCGCTGACGCGGGCGTCGAGCCGGGCCCATCCTTCGTTGACCTCGTCGCCCTCGAACAGCTGGTTCTCGGTGACGAGGAAGGCCAGCAGCTGGGCGTTGGGCTCGGCCTCGGCGACGAGGCGTCTGATCGCCTCCACCGCCGTGCCCTCGTCGAGGCGGGCGTTGTCGAATGCCACCTCGAACTCCCGGATGCCGAGATCTTCGAGGGCCCGTACGAGGGCGTCGCGTCCGGCGAAGTGCCGGTGGAGGGTCGCGCGCCCGATGCCGGCGGCGCGGGCGACCTCGTCCATCGTGGCGGTCGACTTGCGGGAAAGCAGGGCGGCCGCATCGCGGAGCACCTGGTCACGATCCATGGCCATGAGACAAGCGTACCCCAAATGAGACGTCACTGTCTCATTCAGTCGAAAAATGAGCTGCCCGCGAGGCGGCCGGAACGGAATCCTGCCGAAATGAAGCCACTGCTGCTGATCGACGTCGACGGGCCCCTCAACCCCTACGCGGCCAAGGCCCAGCGCCGCCCCGAGGGCTACCGCACCCACCGGATGCGCCCGACGGGCTGGACGGAAGCCGAGCAGGCCAAGCCGCTGCGGGTATGGCTCAATCACGCCCACGGGGCGGAGCTGCTCGCCCTCGCGGACGCCTTCGAGCTGGTCTGGGCCACCACGTGGAAGGACGAGGCGAACGACTGGATAGGCCCGCACCTGGGGCTGCCCAGACTCCCCTTCATCGACTGGCCGGTGATGCACGGCCGGGCGCCGCGCGGCACGTTCTGGAAGACCCAGTACATCCTCGAATACGCGGGCGAGCGGCCCTTCGCCTGGATCGACGACGACATCACGGCGATGGACCGCGAGTACGTCGACCAGCGCCACCCGGCAGAGACCCTGCTGATGCGCGTCGACGAGCAGATCGGGCTGGTCCGCGCGGACTTCGACGCCCTGGCCGCGTGGGCCGCACCGTAACCGGACGGCTACCCCTGGTGATTCGATCATCACTACCCGTGTTCACCGGGCCGATGCACACCGTGATCATTTGGAGTGACTACGCCCCCGGATCCTTCCCCCGCCGGCCCCTGACCCGGGAGTCTGCTCTCCAGTGAGCCCTTACCCGGGGCGGGTTCACCTGCACAGACTCCGTCTTCGGCAGGGAGAGAACCATGAACGCATCACGCAAGCTGGTCATCGGGGCCGCCGCACTGGCACTGACGGTCGGCGGCGTCGTCGCCGTGTCCTCGGCGTCGGCCGAGCCGAGGGAGGCGGCGCGCGCCGCCGTGACCACCACCGCCTGGGCCAAGGTCGCCGCGAACGGCGCCGTGCAGGGCTCGTCAGGCGTCAGCGCGATCAGGAAGTTCGGCATCGGTCGCTACAACATCGACACCTACGGCGATCTGGGCAACTGCGCCCTGCTCGGCACGATCAACACGAACGGCGGATCCGACCCCGGCCCGGGCAGCTCCTCCATCCTGGTCGGCAAGGTGAGCTCGAACACCCTCTTCATCCGCACCGCCACGCCGTCCGCGGGTGGCACGGCAGCCGTCGACAGCGACCGGCCCTTCTCGATCACCATCGTTTGCTGATCCCCGCACACACCGGAGGGGCGGCGGGAGCCGACGGGCTCCCACCGCCCCTCCGGGCGTACGGGCTACTGCTTGTGGGTCGCCCAGGCGTGCTGGATGACCAGGTCGGCCTTCAGCTCGGTGAGCTGGGTGGCGACCGCCGACGGGGCGGTGCCGCCACGGCCGCCCCGCGAAGCGAGGGCGCCCTTGACGTTCAGGACGGTCCGGACCTCGGGGGTCAGGTGCTCCGAGATCTTCGCGAACTGGTCGTCCGTCAGCTGGTCGAGCTCGATGCCCTCGCCCTCGCAGACCTTGACGCACTCGCCGGCCACCTCGTGGGCCACCCGGAACGGCACGCCCTGCTTGACCAGCCACTCGGCGATGTCGGTGGCGAGCGAGAAGCCCGCCGGGGCCAGCTCCTCCATCCGCTCCCGGTTGACCGTGAGGGTCGCCATCATGCCGGTGAAGGCCGGCAGCAGGACCTCCAGGGTGTCGCAGGAGTCGAAGACGGGCTCCTTGTCCTCCTGGAGGTCCCGGTTGTACGCCAGGGGCAGCGCCTTGAGCGTGGCGAGCAGGCCCGTCAGATTGCCGATGAGGCGGCCCGACTTGCCGCGCGCCAGCTCCGCGATGTCCGGGTTCTTCTTCTGCGGCATGATCGACGAGCCGGTCGAGAAGGCGTCGTGCAGCGTCACGAAGGAGAACTCCTTCGTGTTCCAGATGATGATCTCCTCCGCGATCCGGGAGAGGTTGATCCCGATCATCGCGGTGATGAAGGCGAACTCGGCGACGAAGTCCCGCGAGGCCGTGCCGTCGATCGAATTGCCGACCGAGCCCCGCTCGAAGCCCAGGTCGGCGGCGACCTGCTCCGGGTCCAGCCCCAGCGAGGAGCCGGCCAGGGCGCCCGAGCCGTACGGGGACACCGCGGTCCGGGTGTCCCACTGGCGCAGCCGCTCCGCGTCCCGGGACAGGGACTGCACGTGGGCCAGGACGTGGTGGGCGAAGAGCACCGGCTGGGCGTGCTGGAGGTGGGTCCGGCCCGGCATGGCCACGTCGTGATGCGTCTCGGCGAGGCCGACCAGCGCGTCCTGGAGGTCCGCGATCAGACCGCCGATGATCCGGCCGTGGTCGCGCAGGTACATCCGGAAGAGGGTGGCCACCTGGTCGTTGCGGGACCGGCCGGCGCGCAGCTTGCCGCCGAGCTCGGCGCCGAGGCGCTCCAGCAGGCCGCGCTCCAGGGCGGTGTGCACGTCCTCGTCGGCGATGGTGCCGGTGAAGGAGCCGTCGGCCACGTCGGCTTCGAGCTGGTCGAGTCCGGCGATCATGCGGTCGAGCTCTTCGGCCGTGAGCAGGCCGGCCTTGTGGAGGACGCGGGCGTGGGCGCGGGAGCCCGCGATGTCGTACGGCGCGAGGCGCCAGTCGAAGTGGACCGACGCCGACAGCAGGGCCAGCGCCTCCGAAGGACCGTCGGCGAACCGGCCGCCCCAGAGCCGGACGTCACCCTTGTTGCTGCTCACAGCTACTGCTCCTCAAGACTGCATGGCTTTGACTGCTGGTCAGGCTCCGAGAGCCCCTGGGGCTCCGGATGTGCAACCGCCTCCCCGCCGCGGAGGTAACGGGGAGGCGGTCCGAACTGCTGGCCGGTCAGGCGAGGTCGCGGCGGGCCGCGATCTTCGAGGAGAGACCGAAGATCTCGATGAAGCCCTGGGCCTTGGACTGGTCGAAGGTGTCGCCCGAGTCGTAGGTGGCGAGGTTGAAGTCGTACAGCGACTCGTCCGACTTCCGGCCGGTGACGACGGCGCGGCCGCCGTGCAGGGTCATCCGGATGTCACCGGTGACGTGCTGGTTGGCCTCGTTGATGAAGCCGTCCAGGGCCCGCTTGAGCGGGGAGAACCACAGGCCGTCGTAGACCATCTCGCCCCAGCGCTGCTCGACCTGCCGCTTGTAGCGGGCCAGCTCGCGCTCGACGGTGACGTTCTCCAGCTCCTGGTGGGCCGTGATCAGCGCGATCGCCCCCGGGGCCTCGTACACCTCACGGGACTTGATGCCCACGAGGCGGTCCTCGACGATGTCGATCCGGCCGATGCCCTGGGCTCCGGCGCGGTCGTTGAGCTGCTGGATGGCCTGCAGCACGGTGACGGGCTTGCCGTCGATGGCGACCGGGACGCCCTCCTTGAAGGAGATGACGACCTCGTCGGCCTCGCGCGGCAGGGCCGGGTTCGAGGTGTACTCGTAGATGTCCTCGATCGGGGCGTTCCAGATGTCCTCCAGGAAGCCCGTCTCGACGGCGCGTCCGAAGACGTTCTGGTCGATGGAGTACGGGGACTTCTTGGTGGTCGCGATCGGGAGCTGCTTCTCCTCGCAGAAGGCGATCGCCTTGTCCCGGGTCATCGCGTAGTCACGGACCGGGGCGATGCACTTGAGGTCCGGGGCGAGGGCGACGATGCCCGCCTCGAAGCGGACCTGGTCGTTGCCCTTGCCGGTGCAGCCGTGGGCGACGGTCGTGGCGCCGTGCTTCTTGGCGGCGGCGACCAGGTGCTTGACGATGGCCGGCCGGGAGAGCGCCGAGACCAGCGGGTACCGGTCCATGTAGAGGGCGTTCGCCTTGATCGCCGGGAGGCAGTACTCATTGGCGAACTCGTCGGAGGCGTCGGCGACCTCGGCCTCGACCGCACCGCAGTCGAGCGCGCGCTTGCGGATGACGTCCAGGTCCTCGCCGCCCTGGCCGACGTCCACGGCAACGGCGATGACCTCGGCGCCCGTCTCCTCGGCGATCCAGCCGATGGCGACGGAGGTGTCCAGGCCGCCCGAGTAGGCGAGTACGACGCGCTCGGTCACGGGTTTCTCCTTACGGTGCATTCAACGACAGGCATAACTATGCACTACTCCGTATGTTTCGTCAATCGAGCCGCGCCGAGCCCCCTGACCAGCGGAAATACCGGAGTGCAGCGGCCGTCCGATTGCCTACCCTTGCGGTGAGGACAACAGGGGAGGCCGCATGAGCGCCAGACGGGAACGGGCCCTACGGGCGGGGCAGGAGAGCGCGGAGCGGCTGATGGACGGCGGGCATCCCGGCCACACGCCGGTACCGCTCCCCGGGGGCGTGGCCGACACGTGGATCGCCTTCGACCAGGCGGTACGCGATATCAGCCGCTACCGGTACGGGACCTCATACCCCGGCGACGACGCGGTGGCGCTGTGCCAACCCGACGGCTACGTCCGCGAAGGTGCGCTCCGGGCGCCGGATCCGGTGCTCGAACTCGTCGCGATCCGCTGCACCGACTGGGTTCCGGCCGTACGGGAACAGGCCCGGCGCGTGCTGCGCGCCGTGCTGGACGCCGACCCCGCGGGCACGGTGCGCCGGCTGACCCCGCTCCTGGTGCGGCTGGGCCGCCGCGAGCACGGCGCCTGGGCCGCCGCACTGCTCCCCGGGGCACTGCGCGGCGAGTCGCTGCGGGCCGAGCTGCGCGAGAGCACGGACCTGCCGACCCGGCGGTTCGCCGCGCGGCTCTCGCTGGAGAGCGGGGAGTTCGGCGTACGGGAGCTCGCCCGGCTGGCAGCCGTGGAACCGGACCCGCCGACCGCCCGGATGTGGGCGGACGCGGCGCTCGCCGCGCTGGCCGCCGACGGGCCGGACGACCGGGCCGTCGACCTCCTGCTCGGCGCCCGCATCCCGATGGTCCGCGCCTCCGGGGTCACCGCCCTGCGCGGGGCCGGGCGGGCCGCCGAGGCCGGGGTGTACCTGACCGACCGCTCCGGGCTGGTCCGGGCCTGCGCCCGCTGGCTGGTCCGCCAGGACGGCGGCGACCCGTACGCCCGCTACCGCGAGCTGGTCACGGACCCGGCCCGGGTGACCCCGTACGCGGTGAGCGGCTTCGCCGAGTGCGCCCGCCGCGAGGACGGGCCGCTGCTCCGCGCCCTGCTGGAGCACCCCGGCGGCCTGGTGCGGGCCGCCGCCGTCGCCGGGCTGCGCCTGCTGGACGCGGACGACGAGCGGCTGCTGCGGTCGCTGCTCGACGACCCCTCGCCGGCGGTGGCCCGCGAGGTCTCCCGCGGCCTGCGCGCCACCGCGGGGCCGCTGCCCGCCGACTGGCTGATGGCGCGGGTCGCCCCCGAGCGTCCGACGCACACCCGCCGGGCCGCCTTCCACCTGCTGCGGGCCCGGGGCGGCACCGCCTCGCTGCGGGCCGCCGTCACCCTGCTGGACGTGCGGGATCCGGGTCTGCGCCGACTGGCCGAGGACACCGTACGGGAATGGAACTGGCAGGGCTCCCTGCAGGCGGGCCGGGCGGATCCTGCCGAACCGGGCGCGCTGCTGGAGCGGTCCGCGCACCTCTTCGACATCCGCCAACTGGCCCCGCTCTCCGACCGGCTGGCACTCACCGGAAGGGCCCGGCCCGACCGCACGGCCCGGCCGACCCGATAATGGGCACATGGGAAAGCTCTACGAACGAATAGACGGCCGGCTGCGCAAGTTCATCGAGGAGCAGCCGATCTTCTTCACCGCGACCGCCCCGCTCACGGGTGACGGTCACGTCAACCTCTCCCCCAAGGGCCGCGCCGGAACGCTCGTCGTCATCGACGAGCAGACCCTGGCCTACCTGGACTTCGGGGGCAGCGGCGCCGAAACCATCGCCCACGTCCGGGAGAACGGCCGGATCACCCTGATGTGGTGCGCGTTCTCCGGGCCGCCCAACATCGTGCGCATCCACGGCGAGGGCGAGGCGGTCTTCCGCGACGATCCGCGCTGGGGCGAACTGGTCGCCCTGTTCGGCGAGGCCGACGGGCCGTCGGCGCGGGCGGTCGTCCTGGTCCACGCCCGCCGGATCTCCGATGTCTGCGGGTACGCCGTCCCCCTGATGGAGTACCAGGGCGAGCGGACCCTGCACGCGGAGTACTTCGGGCGCAAGACGGACGAGGAGTTCGCCGCGTACTGCGAGAAGAAGGAGTTCATCGGATCGAGCCTTGACGGCCTGCCTGCGCTGCCACTGCCCCTTCCGCCCCGTACCGTCTGACATGTGCTGCGTACCGCTGTAGTCACCGCCTCACTGATCGTCACGACCCTGCTCCCGCAGAGGCCCGCGCCTCTGCCCGACCGTCTCGCCGACACCGGCGGCGGCAGTCAGCTGATCACCGCCGTCGCGCCCGCGCCCGGATCCACGACCGGCCGGGTGATCTGGTGGGAGCGGTGGGCGGGGCGCTGGCACCGGTCCGGGAGCGCGCCCGCCCGCTTCGGCGCGAACGGCCTCACCGAGGGGGCGACCCGGACCCAGGGCACCAACACGACGCCCACGGGCCTCTTCGAACTCCCCTACGCCTTCGGGATCCGGCGGGCACCGGTCGGCACGGACCACGTCTACCGGCGGGTGAGCCGCGATTCCTGGTGGTGCCAGGACAACGCGTCCGCCCACTACAACCGCTGGGTCGAGCCGCTGCCCGCGGACTGCGCGCCGGGCGAGGCCGAGCACCTGGTGACGTACGAGAAGCAGTACGCGCACGCGCTGGTGATCGCCTTCAACTACGACCGGCCCGTACGCGGCCGGGGCGCCGGGATCTTCCTGCACGTCAACGGCAAGGGCGCGACGGCCGGTTGCGTGTCCGTGCCCGAGCGCGCCATGCGGGCGATCCTGCGCTGGGCGGACCCGCGCCGCCGTCCGCACATCGCGATCGGCACGGAGTCCGGGGACCTGGCCGTGACCCGGTACTGAGCCGGGCCCCGGCCTGACCTCTCAGCTCTCCTTCTGCGCCAGCCGCAGCAGGTGGTCGGCCAGGGCCTGGCCGCCCGCCGGGTCCCGGCTGATCAGCATCAGGGTGTCGTCGCCCGCGATCGTGCCGAGGATCGCGCGGAGTTCGGCCTGGTCGATCGCCGATGCGAGGAACTGCGCGGCACCCGGAGGGGTGCGCAGGACCACGAGGTTCGCGGAGGCCTCCGCCGAGATCAGCAGTTCCCCGGAGAGGCGCCGCATGCGCTCCTCCTTCGCGGACTCGCCGAGCGGGGCCTGCGGGGTGCGGAAGCCGCCCTCGCTGGGTACCGCGTAGATCAGCTCGCCGCCGGTGTTGCGGATCTTCACCGCGCCCAGCTCGTCGAGGTCGCGCGAGAGCGTCGCCTGGGTGACGCTCAGCCCGTCGTCGGCGAGCAGCTTGGCCAGCTGGCTCTGGGAGCGGACCGGCTGCCGGTTGAGGATGTCCACGATCCGGCGGTGACGCGCGGTGCGGGTCTGCGGGACGGCCTGGCCGCCTTGCTCGTTGTCCTGCGCCTGACTCATCGTCGTCTCATTCTCCGGATCCGTCCCCGTCGGCTGCGTCGAGGATGCCGGGCAGGGCCCGGACGAACGCGTCCGCCTCGGCCTCGGTGAGTACGTACGGGGGCATGAGCCGTACGACGTCGGGGGCGGGCGCGTTGACCAGGAAGCCGGCATCCTGAGCCGCCTGCTGCACCCGGGCGGCGAGCGGCTCGGTCAGCACGATACCCAGCAGCAGACCGGAGCCGCGGACGTGGGAGACCAGGGCGTGGCCCGTGCCCTCGATCCCCGAGCGCAGCCGTTCGCCCCGGGCCTTGACCTGGTCGAGCAGCCCGTCCGTGGCGATCGTGTCGATGACGGCGAGGCCGGCGGCGCAGGCGACCGGGTTCCCGCCGAAGGTGGTCCCGTGCTGGCCCGGCTGGAGCAGGTCGGCGACGGGGCCGAAGGCGACCACCGCGCCGATGGGCAGACCGCCGCCCAGCCCCTTGGCGAGGGTGACGATGTCGGGCTCGACGTCCTCGTGGGCCTGGTGCTCGAACCACTGGCCGCACCGGCCGATGCCGGTCTGGACCTCGTCGAGGACGAGCAGGGTGCCGGTGGCGCGGGTGATCTCACGGGCGGCCGTCAGGTATCCGGCGGGGGGTACGACGACGCCGTTCTCGCCCTGGATGGGCTCGATGACGACGAGCGCGGTCTCCTCGGTGACGGCGGCCCGCAGGGCCTCGACGTCACCGAACGGGACGTGCGTGACATCGCCCGGCAGCGGCCGGAAGGGCTCCTGCTTCTTCGGCTGGCCGGTGAGCGCGAGGGCGCCCATGGTCCGGCCGTGGAAGCCGCCGTCGGTGGCGACCATGTGGGTCCGCCCGGTCAGCCGGCCGATCTTGAAGGCGGCCTCGATGGACTCGGCGCCCGAGTTGCAGAAGAAGACCTTGCCGGGGCGGCCGAAGAGCTGGAGCAGCCGCTCGCCGAGCGCGACGACCGGCTCGGAGATGAAGAGGTTGGAGACGTGGCCGAGCGTGGAGATCTGCTCGGTCACGGCGGTCACGATCGCCGGGTGGGCGTGCCCGAGGGCGTTGACCGCGATGCCGCCGACGAAGTCGGTGTACTGCTTGCCGTCGGCGTCCCAGACCTGTGCGCCCTCGCCGCGTACGAGCGCGACCGCGGGGGTGCCGTAGTTGTTGGCCAGCGCTCCCTGCCAGCGAGCGCCGTACTCCTGGTTGCCGGTGCCCTTCGTCATTGCGTTCCCCCTGACTGGTGGTCGGGCACGACCATCGTGCCGATGCCGGAGTCCGTGAAGATCTCCAGCAGGATCGAGTGCTGGACCCGTCCGTCGAGCACGCGGGCGGTGTTCACGCCGTTGCGCACGGCGTGCAGGCAGCCCTCCATCTTGGGCACCATGCCGCTGGACAGCTCGGGCAGCAGCTTCTCCAGCTCGCTGACGGTGAGCTTGCTGATGACCTCGTCGCTGTGCGGCCAGTCCGCGTAGAGGCCCTCGACGTCGGTGAGGACCATCAGCGTCTCGGCGCCCAGGGCGGCGGCGAGCGCCGCGGCCGCCGTGTCGGCGTTGACGTTGTAGACGTGGTGGTCGTCGGCGCTGCCCGCGATGGAGGAGATGACCGGGATCCGGCCGTCCGCGAGCAGGGCCTCGATGGCGCCGGTGTCGATGGAGGTGATCTCCCCGACCCGGCCGATGTCGATGACCTCGCCGCCGATCTCCGGGCTGTGCTTGGTCGCGGTGATCGTGCGGGCGTCCTCGCCGGTCATGCCGACGGCGAGCGGCCCGTGCTGGTTGAGCAGTCCGACCAGCTCGCGCTGGACCTGGCCCGCCAGGACCATCCGTACGACGTCCATGGCCTCCGGGGTCGTGACGCGCAGCCCCGCCTTGAACTCGCTGACCAGGCCCTGCTTGTCGAGCTGGGCGTTGATCTGGGGGCCGCCGCCGTGCACGACGACCGGCTTCAGGCCGGCCTGGCGCAGGAAGACCACGTCCTGGGCGAAGGCGGCCTTGAGGTCCTCGTCGATCATGGCGTTGCCGCCGAACTTGATGACGACGACCTTGCCGTTGTGGCGGGTGAGCCACGGCAGGGCCTCGATGAGGATCTGCGCCTTGGGCAGGGCGGTGTGCTTGCGGGCGGTTCCGCCGGAGGTGCCGGGCTGGCCGGCCTTCTCGTCGCTCATGAGGAGTAGGCGCTGTTCTCGTGGACGTACTCGGCGGTCAGGTCGTTGCCCCAGATCACGGCGGACTCGCTGCCGTTCGCCAGGTCGGCGGTGATGCGGACCTCGCGGCCCTTCATGGAGACCAGGTCACGGTCGTCGCCGACCGATCCGTTCCGGCAGACCCAGACGTCGTTGATGGCCACGTTCAGGCGGTCCGGGTCGAAGGCGGCCTTGGTGGTGCCGATCGCGGAGAGCACCCGGCCCCAGTTCGGGTCCTCGCCGTGGATGGCGCACTTGAGCAGGTTGTTCCGGGCGATGGACCGGCCGACCTCGACCGCGTCGTCCTCGGTGAGCGCACCGATGACCTCGATGCGGATGTCCTTGCTGGCGCCCTCGGCGTCGCCGATGAGCTGGCGGGCCAGGTCGTCGCAGACCTTGCGCACGGCCTCCGCGAACTCCTCGTACGCCGGCACCTGGCCGGAGGCGCCGGAGGCGAGCAGCAGCACCGTGTCGTTGGTGGACATGCAGCCGTCGGAGTCGACCCGGTCGAAGGTGGTGCGGGTGGCGGCGCGCAGCGCCTTGTCGAGGGTGGCGCTGTCCAGGTCGGCGTCGGTGGTGAGGACGACGAGCATGGTGGCCAGGCCCGGGGCGAGCATGCCCGCACCCTTGGCCATGCCTCCGACGGTCCAGCCTCCCTGCGAGACGGTGGCCGTCTTGTGCACGGTGTCGGTGGTCTTGATGGCGATGGCGGCGGCCTCGCCGCCGTCCTCGGACAGGGCCGCGGCCGCCGTCTCGATGCCGGGGAGCAGCTTCTCCATGGGGAGCAGGACGCCGATCAGGCCGGTGGAGGCCACCGCGATCTCGCCGGCGTTGAAGTCCCCGCCGAGGACCTGCGCGACCTTCTCCGCGGTGGCGTGGGTGTCCTGGAAGCCCTTGGGGCCGGTGCAGGCGTTGGCGCCGCCGGAGTTCAGGACGACCGCGCTGATGGCGGCGCCCCGCAGGACCTGCTCGGACCAGTGCACGGGCGCGGCTTTGACGCGGTTGGAGGTGAAGACGCCCGCGGCGGCCAGACTCGGCCCGTTGTTGACCACGAGGGCCAGGTCGGGGTTGCCGTTGGCCTTGATCCCGGCGGCGATGCCCGCTGCCGTGAATCCCTGTGCTGCCGTGACGCTCACGGTGCGACTCCGATCGTCGAAAGACCCAGGCTCTCGTGAAGCCCCAGGGCGATGTTCATGCTCTGCACCGCGCCGCCGGCGGTGCCCTTGGTCAGGTTGTCGATGGCGCTGACGGCGATGATCCGCCGGGCGGACTCGTCGTAGGCGACCTGGACGTGGACGGCGTTGGAACCGTGGACGGATTTGGTGGACGGCATCCGGCCCTCGGGCAGCAGGTGGACGAAGGGCTCGTCGGCGTACGCCTTCTCGTACGCGGCGCGCAGCGATTCGGCGGTGGTGCCGGGGAGTGCCTTGGCCGAGCACGTGGCGAGGATGCCGCGCGCCATGGGCACGAGGGTCGGCGTGAAGGAGACGGAGACCCGCTGACCCGCGATCGGGCTCAGGTTCTGCACCATCTCGGGCGTGTGGCGGTGTCCGCCGCCCACGCCGTACGGGGTCACCGAGCCCATCACCTCGGCGCCGAGCAGGTGCGGCTTGAGGGCCTTGCCCGCGCCGGAGGTTCCGGTGGCGGCGACGATCACGGCCTCCGGCTCGGCGAACTTCCCCTGGTAGGCCGGGAAGAGCGCGAGGGAGACGGCGGTGGGGAAGCAGCCGGGGACCGCGATGCGCCTGGTCCCCGTCAGCGCCTCGCGGGCGCCGGGCAGTTCGGGGAGCCCGTAGGGCCAGGTACCGGCGTGCGGGGCGCCGTAGAAGGCGTCCCAGTCGGCGGAGTCCTTGAGCCGGTGGTCGGCGCCCATGTCGACGACGAGGACGTCCTCGCCGAGCTGGGCGGCGACGGCGGCGGACTGGCCGTGCGGGAGGGCGAGGAAGACGACATCGTGACCGGCGAGGACCTCGGAGGTGGTCGCCTCCAGGGTGCGTCCCGCGAGCGGCACGAGGTGCGGTTGCAGGGAGCCGAGGAGCTGTCCGGCGTTGGAGTTGCCGGTGAGGGCACCGATCTCCACCTCGGGGTGCGAGAGCAGGAGGCGCAGGACTTCTCCGCCCGCGTACCCGCTCGCTCCGGCCACCGCTACACGTACCACCATCGGACCCTCCTCATCGATGGCATGACTATACGTACTTCTGCACGTTTATGCAATGCCTTCGATCCCGGGGAGAGGGCCGCACCGGAGGGTCCGGTACACGGAGCCTCCAGGATGATGTCTAGCAGGAAAGGCCCGGCCGCGGCGGTGATTCCGCCGGTCGCGTCGGGCGCGACCACCCCGGGCCCGGCCCGACCGGCACGGCCGCCTAGGGCCGGACGGACGCCGTCCCGTCGGCGAGACGGTGCCTGACCCATACGTTCGGCTCCACATAGACCGCATAGCCCTGCTCCGGCTCGCACCGCACGGGCGCCAGGGCTCCCGGTACGCGCACGGGTCCGGCGACGTCGAAGGGCAGCCCGGTCCACTCGCGCCACTGGGCGAGCGAGCCGGTGATCGTCATCGACAGCGGCGCCACCGAGTCGATGACCCCGCCCGCGCGGACGTGGACGCGCAGCCACGGGTCGTACGGGAGGCCGTCCTCCCGGGTCCGGTACGCGTACTCGTGGATCGGGGTGTCCGGCTCGGCCGGTTTTCCGCTGGGCCGGACCGGCGCCACCACCTCGGCGAAGCCGCGGGCCCGGGCGTTGTCCCGCATCGCGGCCAGCATGAGCCCGGAGAGCCCCTCGCCCTGCCGGTCGCCGGCCACGGTGATCTCGATCGCGCTCACCGTGTCGGGCCGCACCCCGCGCCGCAGGTCGGAGAAGGCCCACATGAGCACGCGGTCCCAGCCCTGCGCGGGCAGCACGCCGTCGCGGCCGGCCTCGTGCAGGGCGAAGGGCACGCTGTAGCCGCGGGCGACCACCGCGTCCCCGTCCGTGGCGACCAGGACGTAGTCCGCCAGCTCGGCCGTCATCCGCGGGTACAGCAGCCAGGCGAGGGCGTCGTGGGTGGCGAACTCGGGCCACGGGTCGTCCATGTCTGCGAGCCGGTCCGCCAGTTCGGGGCGCTCGGCGAGCGTGGTGATGCGTATCGCGGTCATTCCCGCAGGCTAAGGGCTGTCCGCGCCCCCCTCAACCGATCTACGCCGGGGCCTGCAGACAGAGGTGCCACTGGCCGGACCAGCCCGTGAGGGTCATCGTGGACAGCGGCCGGACGTCGACGTTCCAGTAGGTCAGCGGGGGCGCCTTCAGCGCGTACACCAGGGCCGCCCGGACCACCGAGGGCTCGGCCACCGCCACGATCGCGCCCCCGTCGTCGGCCGGCCGGGTGTCGAGCCAGCCGCCGATGCGGGAGATGAAGGCGAGCAGGGACTCGCCCCCGTGCGGGGCGGACCGCGGATCGCTGAGCCACAGCTCCACCGCCCCGGGCTCGTGGGCGGTCACCTCGGCCAGGGTCAGCCCCCGCCACCGGCCCATGTCGCACTCGCGCAGCGCGGGCTGGGCGAGGGGCGCGTACCCGAGGGCCTCGCCCGTGGCACGGCTGCGCGGGGTCGGCGAGCAGTAGCGCAGCCCGGCCGAGCCCAGGGGTACGAGGCCCTGCGCGGCGGACTCCACCGACCGCCAGCCGGGTCCGTCCAGCGGGCGGTCGTCGTCGAAGCGCTCGGCGAGCAGCGCGGAACTACGGGCTGCGGCGACAAGCGAGACCCGAACATGCATGCGGTGATGGTGGGCCGCATACCGCAGTGGGTCAAGCGTCCGGACCGAGGCCGTCCGCCAGGCCGGTACGCAGCCGCTGGACCGCCTCGACCAGTTCACCGGGGCCCGAGACCCCGGCGAAGCTCAGCCGGACGTGCGGGCCCGGCGGCTCCGCGCAGAAGTACGGGCGGCCCGGAGCCACCGCCACCCCCGCGCGCAGGGCGGCCGCCGTGAAGGCCGCGTCGTCGCCGTACCCGGTCGGCCGGACCCACAACTGGTATCCGCCGTACGGCAGATGCGGCAGCTCCAGTGCGGGCAGCTCCCGGCGCAGGGCACCCGCGAGCACATCCCGCCGGTGGCGCAGCTCGGCGGCCACCGTCCGCAGGTGGCGCGGCCAGGCGGGGGCGCCGACCAGTTCCAGGGCGGCTTCCTGGAGCGGCCTGGACACGAAGAAGGAGTCCACGATCTGGATGGCGCGCAGCCGGTCGACCACCGGGCCCCGGGCGGCCAGTGCGCCGACCCGCAGGCTGGGCGAGGTGGCCTTGGTCAGCGACCGGACGTGCACCACGACCCCGTCCGCGTCCTCGGCGGCCAGGGTCGCGGGCAGCGGACCCGCGCCCTCGTGGGCCAGGGCCCGGGCGTAGTCGTCCTCGACCACGAAGGCCCCGGCGGCCCGTGCGATGCGCAGCACCTCGGCCCGCCGCCCCGGAGCCAGTACCGCTCCGGTCGGGTTCTGGAACAGGGGCTGGCATACGAACACCCGCGCGCCGGTCGCTTCGAAGGCGGCGGCCAGCAGCTCCGGCCGGACCCCGTCGGCGTCCACCGGGACGGGCACCGGCCGGCAGCCGGAGGCCCGGGCGATGGCCAGCAGCCCGGGGTAGGTCGGGGACTCGACCAGGATCGGCGCCCCGGGCGGGGCGAGCGCCCGCAGGGCGGTGGCCAGCGCGCTCTGTCCGCCCGCGGTGACCAGTACGTCGGCGGCGGCGACCGCGCCGCCGATCTCCCGGGCGAACCAGTCGCGCAGCTCGGGCAGCCCCTCCAGGGGCGGCCGCCCCCAGGCTCCGGGCCGCCGCCCGGCCCGGGCCAGCGCGGCCGCCATGGCCCGCTCGGGCTGCAGGGAGCGGTGCAGGTAGCCGCCGTTGAGTTCGATCACCCCGAACGGCGGCACGGCCAGCGAGCCCAGCACTCCGGTGGCGTCGACGGACCGCGGGACGATCTCCCCGGCCCCCTCGGCACTGAGGGCGACCTCCTGCCAGGAGGTGTCCCCGGGCGCGGGGGCCGCCGTACGCGGTGCGGCGCGGAAGACCCCCGCACCGGGCCGGGTGACGACGAGGCCCTCGGCGGCGAGCTGCGCGAGGGCCCGGGAGACGGTGACCGGGCTGACCCGGTAGCGCTCGACCAGGGCGCGACTCGACGGGAGCTTTCCACCTATCGAGTAGCGGTTGAGTTCGGACCGCAGGTATTCAGCCAGTTCCGCCACACTGCTACGCTCGTACATGACAGCACAGAATAGCGCTACTCTCCCGACCACGATAGCGGTCACGAATCCGGTACGCCGGGGTACCGCCCTCGCCCTGCTCGGCGTCGTCGCCTTCTCGCTGACGTTCCCCGCCACCGCCTGGGGACTGGAGAGCTTCGGCCCGTGGTCCCTGGTCGCGCTGCGCAGTGTCCTCGCCGCCGCGATCGCCGGGGCCTTCCTGCTGGCCCGGCGGGTCCCGCTGCCCGCCCGTGAGCACTGGGCCGGGCTCGCCGTCGTCGCCGGCGGAGTGGTCGTCGGCTTCCCGATGCTCACCACGCTCGCGCTGACGACCTCCACGACCTCGCACGCCGCCGTGGTCGTCGGCCTCCTGCCGCTCACCACCGCCGCGCTGTCCGCGCTGCGCACCGGAGCCCGCCCCTCGCGCGCCTTCTGGGCCGCGGCCCTCGCCGGGGCGGCGGTTGTGATCGCCTTCACGCTCGCGCAGAGCGGCGGCGCCCTCTCGGCGGGCGACGCGTACCTGTTCGGCGCCCTGCTGGTGTGCGCCGCCGGATACACCGAGGGCGGCCGCCTCGCCCGGATGCTGCCCGGCTGGCAGGTGATCGGCTGGGCGCTGGTCCTGTGCCTGCCGCTCAGCCTGGCGGGCTCCGCGGCCGGGCTCGCGTACGAGCCGGTGCACCTCAGCGGCCACGGGCTCGCCGGACTGGTCTGGGTGGCGGCCGGCTCCACCTTCCTCGGCCTCTACGTCTGGTACCGGGGCATGGCGGAGATCGGCGCGCCGCGGGCCAGCCAGCTCCAGCTCGCCCAGCCGCTGCTGACCCTCGTCTGGTCGGTGGCCCTGCTGGGCGAGCACCTCTCCCCCGCCGCGCCGGCCGCCGCCTGCGCGGTCCTCGTCTGCATCGCGGTGACCCAACGGGTCAAATAGCCGCATGACGACCTAAACTGCAAGCACCGGATCGGACCGCCACC
This sequence comes from Streptomyces sp. NPDC001502, assembly GCF_042894785.1. Lineage (NCBI taxonomy): Bacteria > Bacillati > Actinomycetota > Actinomycetes > Kitasatosporales > Streptomycetaceae > Streptomyces > Streptomyces sp. NPDC001502. The sequence continues at coordinate 31,592 of NZ_JBIAVW010000012.1, read as the reverse complement.
GAGGAGGTCAGTTATGCGCGCGACCGAGGGCGACCAGCTGGTGCAGCACGGCAGGATCGTCGGACAGCACGACAAGGTGGGCGAGATCACCCAGGTCCTGGGCGAGAACGGAACCCCCCCGTACCGGGTCCGCTTCCAGGACGGACACGAGGCACTGATGGCTCCCGGACCCGACTGCACGGTCCGCCACCCCTCAGAGCCCACTCACTGAATCAGCGCCGGGACGCCGCCGTGCCGTAGTGGTCGGCGACCACCCGGGCCATCGCTCCGTTGGGGTCCGCGGCCACCTGCTTCGCCGAGAAGTAGACGTGGCCGCGGACCTCCGGGAACCCGCGGGCGAACGTCAGGTGCTTCGACAGCTCCCCGGGGTCGCGCCATGCCTCGGTGGGGCTGTTCTCGTCGCAGCGGTACAGGGCCTCCCCCACGTACAGGTCCACCTTCGTGCCGGCGACAGTCCGCGCCCACCAGGGCACGAGGTCGGCGTAGTCGGCGGTCGAGTGCCCGATGTGCCAGTAGGCCTGCGGCACGATGTAGTCGATCCAGCCCTCCCTGACCCACTTGCGGGTGTCCGCGTAGAGGTCGTCGTACGTTCCGAGGCCCGCGCGGGTCGGTGAACCGGCCGGGTCCCGGTCGGAGTTGCGCCAGACGCCGAACGGGCTGATCCCGAACCGCGGCGCCGGCTTGAGCGCCCGCAGCCGCGCGGACATCTCGCGGACCAGGGTGTCGATGTTGCTTCGGCGCCAGGCGGCGCGCGAGGCGAAGCCCGCCCCGTACTCCTCGAAGGCCTCGTCGTCGTCGAAGTACTCCCCCTCCACCGGATAGGGGTAGAAGTAGTCGTCCCAGTGCACGGCGTCCAGCGGGTAGCGGGAGACGGCGTCGAACATGGCGTCCTGGACGAAGCGCCGCACCTCGGGCAGACCCGGGTTGTAGAAGAGCTTGCCGCCGTACTCCACCGTCCAGCCGGGATTGCGCCGCGCCGGGTGCGTGGCCGCCAGCCGGTCGAGGTCGGTGTGGTTCGCCACCCGGAACGGATTGAACCAGGCGTGCAGCTCCAGCCCCCGGGCGTGCGCCTCCTTGACGGCCGTGCCCAGCGGGTCCCAGCCCGGATCCTCCCCCTGCTCGCCGGTCAGCCACTGCGACCAGGGCTCCAGCTTCGAGGGCCAGAACGCGTCCGCCGCCGGCCGGACCTGGAGGACCACCGCGTTCAGGCGCCGCTCGACCGCCGTGTCGAGGAGGTCGAGCAGCTCCGCGCGCTGCCGCGCCGCGGAGAGTCCGCTCTCGGAGGGCCAGTCCACGTTCGCCACGGAGGCGATCCACATGCCCCGGAAGTCGGCGGCGCCGGCCCGCCCCTCAGGGGCCTTCGCGGAAGTCCGCGGCGCCGCGGCCGCCGACCCGGCCGTGGCGGCGGCGATCACCCCCACGGCTCCGGCCAGCAGTGCCCGTCGGCCGATGTACGTCATGTGACATCTCCGTTTCGCTGAGTGACATTGCACGGTGCTCGCTCAGCATGCCCGCCCCGGCCCGCCGCCCGGCGCAAGGTCGGGAGTAACGTCGGGGGGCGTGGCGGGCGCCGGAATCGTACGGGGGACCCGCCGACGGATGAGCTGCGAAAGGCACGAAGTGACTGACCTCCCTTCCGACATCACACGGGTCGGCGTAGTGGGCTGCGGCCAGATGGGTGCGGGTATCGCCGAGGTGTGCGCCCGCAGTGGCCTTGAGGTCAAGGTCGCCGAGACCACCGGCGAAGCCCTGGAGATCGGCCGGACCCGGCTGCACAACTCGCTGACCAAGGCCGCCGAACGCGGCAAGATCAGCGAGGAGGAGCGGGATGCCACCCTGGCCCGCCTCTCCTTCACCACCGACCTCGGCGAGTTCGCCGACCGTGACCTCGTCATCGAGGCCGTCGTCGAGAACGAGCAGGTCAAGACGGAGATCTTCCAGATCCTCGACCAGGTGATCACCCGCCCGGACGCGATCCTGGCCTCCAACACCTCCTCGATCCCGCTGGTCAAGCTGGCCGTCGCGACCTCGCGGCCGGACCAGGTCATCGGTATCCACTTCTTCAACCCGGCCCCGGTGCAGAAGCTCGTCGAGCTGATCCCGGCGCTGACCACGGGCGAGGAGACGGTCAAGCGGGCCGAGGCCCTGGTGCGGGACGTGCTGGGCAAGCACGCGGTCCGCGCCCAGGACCGGTCCGGGTTCGTCGTCAACGCGCTCCTCGTCCCGTACCTGCTGTCCGCGATCCGGATGTTCGAGTCGGGCATCGCCAGCCGCGAGGACATCGACAACGGCATGGAGCTGGGCTGCGCCCACCCGATGGGCCCGCTCAAGCTGTCCGACCTGATCGGCCTGGACACCATCGCGTCGATCGCCGACTCGATGTACGCGGAGTACAAGGAGCCGCTCTACGCCGCTCCCCCGCTGCTCCAGCGCATGGTCGACGCCGGCCGCCTGGGCCGCAAGACGGGCGCGGGCTTCTACCCGTACGGCTGATCCGTTCGGCCGGCCCTACGGCCGGCCGAGCCGCAGGTGGTGCAGCAGGAGCAGCCCGGCCGCCATGTTGGCGGCCGGGATCTCCCCGCGGGCGATCATGTCCGGCACGAGCTTGAGCGGGACCCACTCCCGGCGCGAGGACTCGAAATCGTCCTCGGGATGCCCGATGTGGGTGGCCCCGTCCGCCCAGTAGAGGTGGTGCCGGGCATCGGTCAGTCCGTTGGACGGCTCGACGGTCATCAGGTGGTGGAGCGGGCCGGGGCGCCAGCCCGACTCCTCCTCCATCTCGCGGGCCGCCGCGGCCGCGATGTCCTCGCCGTCCTCGACCACCCCGGCGGGCAGTTCCCAGCCCCAGCTGTCGGTGATGAAGCGGTGCCGCCAGAGCAGCAGCACCTCGTCGGCCTCGTTGACGGCCGTGGCGACGGCGACCGGACGCAGCCGGATCACGAAGTGGTCCAGGTGCCGGCCGTCGGGAAGTTCCACATCGGCGAGATTCACGTCGAACCAACGGTTCTTGTACACGGTCTGCTCACTCAGGTTCGTCCACTGCACGGTTGTGCCACCTTCCGTTCGAGTAGGTGGCAACATGGCAGCACCTCGGCCCGTCACAGCGGAACGCGCAGCGCCCCGTCGATGAGCCGCGCGGTCTCCTCCGCGCCCGTACAACCGCTGGTCAGAAGCTGTTCCCGGACCGCCCGCAACCGGTCGCGCAGCCGCAGCGACTCCATGCCCTTGGCCCGCTCGGCCATCTCGGCCGCGGACGCCGCCGCCCGGTCCGCCTCCCCCTGGCGCAGCTGGATCTCGCACAGCATCGCCAGCCGGTGCACCCGGCCGCGGTCGTGCGCCGGGGTGCCGACGGCGGCGGTCGCCTGGACCCGCGCGGCCTCCAGATCGCCCAGACTGAGCAGCGCCTCGGCGACCTGGACGTTGACGAGCCCCGGCTGTACGTAGCCGGTCTCGTCCGGTTCACTGCCCGGGCGGATCCGCTCGGCGGCCGCCTCCGCCTTGCGGATGCAGGCCAGCGCCGCCCCGGTGTCGCCGAGTTGGGCGTACGCCTTGGCCTGCATCGCGTACAGGTCGGCGGCCAGCGCCGGGGTGGTGTGCCGCCCGGCGGCCCGCAGCGCGGCCTCGGCGAAGGCGACGGCCTGGCGGTACTCCCGCAGGTGCAGCGACTGGTTGACGATCAGCGCGATGACGTACGCGCCGAGCCCCCGGTCCCCGCTCGCCTTGGCCAGGCGCAGGGCCTGGTGGAAGTAGCGCTGGGCCAGGCCGTGGGCGTCCGAGTCGTACGCGCAGATCCCCGCCACCGCCACCAGGGACCCCGTGGCCCGGTGCAGCCGGCGGCCGAGGTCGTCGGAGTAACTCCCGCGCAGCATGGGCGCGGTCTCACTGCCCAGGAAGCGGACGATCCGGTCCCGCGTGGCGACCCCGCCGGCCCGGCGGTACATCAGCTCGTAGTGGGCACGGGCGGACTTCAGGATCTCGATGTGCTCGGGACCGATCGGATGCGGGCCCTCGCGCGAGACATCGGCGTCCTCGGGCGGATTCTCCCATTCCCACACCGGGATGACGGCCGGCGTCCCGGTGACCGCCTCGGCGGCCAGCAGCTGGGGCCGGGCCTGGACGTCGGAACGCCACAGGGCGGCGGCCCGGTCCACGAAACCGCTGAGCGGCGAGGCGTGCAGCGGAACGGGCTGGTCGGCGGCGCCGAGCCCGACGTCGTCCAGCCCGAGGGGACGCCGCAGCCGCCCGCCGAGCACCTCGCAGATCAGGTCGGGGACCTGGCCCCGGGGCCGCTGACCCTTCAACCACCGCGTCACGGCAGTGTGTTCGTAGCGCAGGGCGAGTCCGCGGGTGCGGCCTGCCTGGTTCACGTACGCGGCGAGTCCGGCGTGGGACATGCCCGCCTCGGCGAGGAGGGCGTCGAGCAGGACATTGGGCTGCATGGGCCGCTCCAAGGGCTCGTCGGTCTCAGGCTAGTGGGTGCGCGGTTCACACGGGGTGTGAACCGTGTACGCGCATAAATGCGATGCGCACTCTGCCGCGCGGACCCCTGGAGGCGCTTCACTGAAGAGCCTCGCCAAGAGGTAGCTCGGGTCGTCGGCTCCCCCTCGTACAGTGCGACGACCCGTCACCGCGCCGCCCGTTCTGCTGTCTGCCCGACACTCCATGGCAGGCGGGCGGCGCGTTCCGGCCCCGCCGGCGCCCGGTTGGTCGCCGCGCCCCGGCAGGGGCCGGGTCGAGAGCGCGCGCCGGGCTCATCCACCGGGCCCGGCGCGCGTGTCCGGGGCCGGTGCTCAGGACCGGTCGTTGCGGAGCACCAGCAGGGCGACGTCGTCGGCGAGGCGCCCGCCGGTGTGCCGCAACAGAGCGGCGTGCACGCCCGCCACCAGCCGCGCGGGCGTGGCCGCCGCCTCCTGTGCGAGGACGCCCGCCAGATCGAAGAACCGGCCGGCCCGGTCGCGGGCGTCCTCGGCCCCGTCGGTGTACAGGAACAGCGTCTCCCCGGGCCGGAGTTCCCCGCAGGCGCGCGGCCACACGTCCGCAGGTACGGGCACCACCCCGAGCGGCGGTAAGGTCTCGCCCCCGGCCAGCGGCAGTACCTGCGTAGGCCGCTGCGCTCGATGGACAAGCCCCGCCGGCCATTGAGGCGCGGGGTCCGGGGCGCAGGCCCGGCTGCGCGGAGCGCAGTGCTCCAGGACCGCCGCCGGGCGCAGCACGTACGGCCACGGGTGGCCGCAGTTCAGCGCCAGCAGGGCACCGTCCGGGGCGATCTGGAGGAGCAGGACCGTCACGAACTCCTCCGCCGCCGCGGAATCCGGCTCGGCCCGCGCCCGGTCACGGACATGACGGCCCAGCGCCCGCTCCATCCGCCGCAGCACACCCTCCAGCGAGGGCTCGTCGTACGCCCCCTCGCGGAAGGCCCCGAGCACGGCGGCCGCCGCGCCCAGCGCGGGCAGCCCGTGGCCCCGGACGTCCCCGATCACCACCCGGATCCCGTACGCCGTCGGCACGGCCTCGTACAGGTCCCCGCCCACCGCCGCGCCCCGGCTCGCCGAAAGCTGCGCCGCGGCCGGCGTCAGGCCGCCTATCCGCCCGGGCAGCGGCCGCAGCAGCGCCCGCTGCGCGGCGCCCGCGATCTCCTGTGAGCGGCGCAGCTCGCCCAGCAGCTCGCGCCGGATGTGCAGCGCGCACCCGGTGGCCAGCAGCAGGAAGGCCGCGCAGGTGGCCAGGCTCGGGACCAGCCGTCCCGGAGTGGACAGCTCCCAGGACACCGCGGCGCCGGCCCAGGCCAGGACGCACACCCGGCGCACCAGGGGCATCTCCCCACGCGTGATCATCCGTAGGACTCCCCTCCGGCCGGATCGATTGTGTCGACCGACCGGCACCCCGGACACGGGCCACCGGGGTTCTCACCCGAACGAGTGAGGGGCACGTCCGGTGGTCCGGACGTGCCCCTCACGCGTGTACGAAGCGGCTACGCGCCCCGGAGCACCGCCCCGGTCCGCTCGCCCGCCAGGGCCACCGCCGCGTCACGCGCGGCCGTGGACTCCTCGGCGGTCAGCGTCCGGTCGGTCGCGCGGAAGCGCAGCGCGTAGGCCAGGGACTTCTTGCCCTCGCCGACCTGCTCACCGGTGAACACGTCGAACAGCCGCAGCGATTCGAGGAGTTCGCCCGCGCCCTTGCGCAGCGCGGCCTCCACCGAGGACGCCGGGACCGACGCGTCGACGATCAGCGCCACGTCCTGGGTCGCCACCGGGAAGGAGGAGATCCGCGGGGCCTGGAGGGCCTCGCCGCCGGCCGCCGCGAGGCGGTCCAGGTCGATCTCCATCGCGCTGGTGCGGGCCGGCAGGCCCATCGCCTTGACCACGCGCGGGTGCAGCTCACCGGCGTGGCCGATGACCTGCTCGACCCCGCCGAGGGTGACGACCAGCTCGGCGCAGCGGCCCGGGTGCCAGGGGCCGTACTGGCCCTGGCGGACCACCAGCTCGGTGCCGGCCTCGACGGCCAGCGCGCGGGCGGCCTGGACCGCGTCCGCCCAGTCGGCCGGACGGCCCTTGCCCCACCAGCCGGCCTGCTCGCGCGCACCGGCCAGCACGACCGCGGCGTACCGCGGCTGCGCGGGCAGGGCCGCGTTCAGGGTGGCGATCTCCTCGTCCGTGGGACGCCGGTCGACGGGCAGCCGTACGGCGACGCCCGGCTGGGCGGCGGCCCGGAAGACCGAACCGGTCTCGAAGAGCGCGAGGTCGTGGCTGCCCCGGCTGTCGTTGCGGCGCAGCGCGCCGAGCAGACCCGGCAGCAGCGTGGTGCGCAGCGCCGGCTCCTCGTCCGAGATCGGGTTGACCAGCTTGACGACCTGGCGGGCGACGTCATGCGCGGGGAGCTGGAGCTGGTCGAAGACGCCCTCACCGATGAACGGGTAGCTGAGCGCTTCGACGTAGCCCGCGCCGGCCAGCGCGCGGCCGACCCGGCGGTGCAGCTGCTGCCGGGCGGTCAGACCGCGGCCGGAGGGCACCTGCGGGAGGGTCGACGGGAGGTTCCCGTAGCCCTCCAGCCGGATGACCTCTTCGGCGAGGTCGTTGGGCGCGGCGAGGTCGGGCCGCCACGAGGGGACGGTGACGACGAGCTCGTCCTGGCCGTAGACGTCGCAGCCGATCTCCTGGAGGCGGCGGACGACGGTCTCGCGGCCGTACTCCATGCCCGCCACCCGGTCCGGGTGGTCCGCGGGCATGGCGATGGTGCGCGGCGCGCCCGGGGCGATGACCTCGGTGACGCCCGCCTCGGCGGTGCCGCCCGCGAGGAGCACGAGCAGGTCGACGGTCCGCTGCGCGGCCGCGGCGGCGGCCTGCGGGTCGACGCCCCGCTCGAAGCGCTTGGAGGCCTCGGAGGACAGCTTCAGGCGGCGGGCGGTGCGCGAGATCGACACGGAGTCGAAGTGCGCGGCCTCGATGACGACGTCCGTGGTTCCCGTGACCTGGCCGGTCTGGGGGTCGGTGACGGAGTCGGCGATCTCGGTGTTGGCGCCGCCCATGACACCGGCCAGGCCGATCGGCCCGCTGTTGTCGGTGATCACCAGGTCCTCGGCGTCGAGCGTGCGCTTGACCCCGTCGAGGGTGGTGAACTTCTCGCCCTGCTCGGCGCGGCGGACACCGATGGTGCCCTCGACGGACGAGCGGTCGTAGGCGTGCAGCGGCTGGCCGAGCTCCAGCATCACGTAGTTGGTGATGTCCACGGCGAGCGAGATCGGGCGCATGCCCGCCTTCTGCAGGCGGCGGGTCAGCCAGATCGGGGAACGCGCGTCGGGGTCGAGACCGGTCACCGTGCGGGCGGTGAAGCGGTCGCAGCCGGCCGGGTCGTCGACCTTGACCGGGTAGCCGTACGAGTTCGGCTGGGGCACGTCGAGCAGCGCCGGGTCGCGCAGCGGCAGGCCGTAGGCGGTGGCCGCCTCACGGGCGACACCGCGCATGGACATGCAGTAGCCGCGGTCCGGGGTGATGTCGATGTCGAGGACCTCGTCGACGAGCTGGAGCAGCTCGATCGCGTCGGTACCGACCTCGTGCTCGTGCGGCAGCACGATGATGCCGTGCGTGCCGTCGTCGCCCATGCCCAGCTCGTCGCCGGAGCAGATCATGCCGTGCGAGGTGCGGCCGTAGGTCTTGCGCGCGGCGATCGCGAAGTCGCCGGGCAGGACCGCGCCGGGCAGCACCACGACGACCTTGTCGCCGACGGCGAAGTTCCGGGCGCCGCAGACGATCTCCTGCGGCTCGCCGGTGCCGTTGGCCTGACCGACGTCGACCGTGCAGAAGCGGATCGGCTTGCGGAAGCCCTCCAGCTCCTCGATGGTCAGCACCTGACCGACGACGAGCGGGCCCTTGAGGCCGCCGCCGAGCTGCTCGACGGTCTCGACTTCGAGGCCGGCGTCGACCAGCTTGGCCGCCACGTCACGGCCGGTTTCACCCGCGGGGAGATCGACGTACTCCCGCAGCCAGGAAAGCGGGACGCGCATCAGATCTCACTCCCGAACGGCCGGGTGAAGCGAACGTCACCCTCGACCATGTCTCGCATGTCTTCGACGTTGTGGCGGAACATCAGCATCCGTTCGATGCCGAACCCGAAGGCGAACCCGCTGTACTTCTCGGGGTCCACACCGCAGGCGACGAGCACCTTGGGGTTGACCATGCCGCAGCCGCCGAGCTCGATCCAGCCCTCGCTGGAGCAGGTACGGCACGGGCGGTCGGGGTTGCCCACCGACTCGCCGCGGCACACGTAGCACTGCATGTCCATCTCGGCGGACGGCTCGGTGAAGGGGAAGAAGTGCGGGCGCAGGCGCGTGGTGGTGCCCTCGCCGAACAGCTCCTGGACCATGTGGTCCATGGTGCCCTTGAGGTCCGCCATGGTCAGGCCCTCGTCCACGGCGAGCAGCTCGACCTGGTGGAAGACCGGGGTGTGCGTCGCGTCGAGCTCGTCGGTGCGGTACACCCGGCCCGGGCAGACGATGTAGACGGGGGGCTTGCGCTCCAGCAGCGAGCGCGCCTGCACCGGGGAGGTGTGGGTGCGCAGCACGACACCCGACTCGTCGCCCTGGGTGCCCTCGGGCCCCTGGACGAAGAAGGTGTCCTGCATCTGGCGCGCCGGGTGGTCGGGCGTGAAGTTGAGGGCGTCGAAGTTGAACCACTCGGCCTCCACCTCCGGCCCCTCGGCGACCTCGTACCCCATGGCCACGAAGATGTCCGCGATGCGGTCCATCAGCGTCGTCAGGGGGTGCCGGGCGCCGGCGGGGACGCGGTCGTAGGGCAGCGTGACGTCCACGGCCTCCTCGACCAGCACCCGCTCGTCGCGCTCCGCCTCCAGCTCGACCGTGCGGGCCCCGAAGGCCTTGTTCACGGCGCCGCGGGCCTGGCCCACGCGCTTGCCCGCCTCGGCCTTGGCCTGCGGGGGCAGCGCGCCGATCTCTCGGTTGGCGAGCGCCAGGGGCGAGCGGTCGCCCATGTGCGCGGTCTTCGCCTCACGCAGCGCGTCGAGGTCGCCGGCGGACGCGAAGGCGGCGAGCGCCTCGTCCCGCATGCGCTCGATCTCTTCCGGTTTCAGTGCCTCGACCTCGACAGGGTCGTACGACTTGTTCGGTGCCGACATCTCTTCCCGTACTTCCGATGGCTGGCTGGATGGGTCCCCCGCGCGACGCGCAGGACGCGCTCGGCACAAGGACACAAAGGTGCCAAAGGACGAGTCTAAAGGTCGCTGGGGGTGAAGGAGCCCGTGGGCCGCCTGCCGAGACTCTCCGCAGGTCTACTGCGTGAGGTACGCGGGGGCGCTCACGGGCAGGATAAATCGGAACTCGGCGCCGCCGCCGGGGCCGCGGCCGACCGTGATGGTCCCGCCGTGGGCCTCCACGATGCCCTTGACGATGTACAGGCCCAGGCCGGTGCCGCCGCGCTTGCTCCCCCGCCAGAAGCGGGTGAAGACGCGGCCCATCGACTCCTCGGGAATCCCGGGGCCTTCGTCGGTCACGGTGACGGCGGTTCCCTTCTCATGCGGCGATACAGCGATGGTGACCGTTCCCTCTCCGTGGCGCACCGCATTTTCCAGGAGGTTGCCGAGGATCTGGTCGATCTTGTCCGGATCTGCCCACAGATCGGGGAGCGGACGGCTGACGCTCACGAGGAACCGCTCGGGGTCCTGCCCGTTCGCGGTCAGCGCCTGCACGTGGCGGCCGACGGCGGTCGCGATGTCCACCGGCTGGCGGCGCACCTCCAGGCGGCCGGAGTCGATGCGGGAGATGTCGAGCAGTTCGGCGATGAGGCGGGTGACGCGGTTGGCGTCGGCGTCGACGGTCTCCAGCATCAGCCGCTTCTGGTCGTCGGTGAACCGCTCCCATTTGGCGAGCAGGGTGGCCGTGAACCCCTTGACCGAGGTCAGCGGGGAGCGCAGCTCGTGGGCGACGGTGGCGATGAGCTCGGCGTGGCTGCGCTCGGTGCGCCGGCGGGCCTCGGTACCCCGCAGGGTGACCACGAGGCGGCGCAGCGGGCCGGTGGGGTGCGTACGGACGTAGCTGGCGGAGACCAGCACCTCGCGCCCGCCCGGGAGCAGGAGATTCCGCTCGGGCTGCCCGCGGCGGGTGGCGAGGCCCCCGTACGGGTCGGTCAGCGCCCACCAGCGGCGGCCTTCGAGGTCCTCCAGCGGGAGCGCCCGCTCGATGCGCGTGCCGAGCGCCTCGGCGGGGTCGGTCGCGGTCATCCGGGCCGCGGCCCGGTTGAAGCAGATCACGTGCCCGGTGGCATCGGCGACGACGAGCCCGTCGGGCAGGCAGTCGGGGTCGATCCCGAAGGCGAGCCCCTCACCGGGGGCCCCGCTGCCCAGGACCGCCCCCCGGGCCGCGCCCTGCGGCGGTACGCCGCGCAGCGCGTCGGAGGCGCGTGCAGGGGGCACGGCATCGATGGGCCCGCCCGTACGGGCGCAGAGGCCGACCGGCAACGGCGGACCGGCCGACGTATCGGCCTCCGGCGAGCTGTTCGTACCGACGGTCATGTCCCCGTACCCCACATCTCCGAGTAGCGCAGTGGGCCCCCCGGGCCGCCACATTACTAGCTGGGGGTCACAGAGCGGCACCCTCCGGGCGCCCGCTGTGCACGCGCGGACGCGTAGAGGCACACGGCGGCGGCCGTCGCCAGGTTCAGGCTCTCCGCCTTTCCGTGGATCGGGACCCGTACGACGGCGTCCGCCAGGGCCCTGGTCTCCTCCGGCAGACCCCAGGCCTCGTTGCCGAAGACCCAGGCGGAGGGCCCGCCCATGGTGCCCGCGTCCAGCTCGGCGTCGAGGTCTTCGTCACCGGCGCCGTCGGCCGCCAGGATGCGTACGCCGGCCGCCCGGAGCCCCTCGACGGCCTGCTCGACCGGAACGCCGACCGCGACCGGGAGGTGGAAGAGGGAGCCCACGGAGGCCCGTACCGACTTGGGGTTGTAGAGGTCCACGGAGGCGTCGGTCAGCACCACCGCGTCGGCGCCCGCGGCGTCCGCGCAGCGCAGCACCGTACCGGCGTTGCCGGGGTCGCGGACGTGCGCGAGGACGGCGACGAGCTTGGGACGCGCCTTCAGGATCTCCTCGAACGGGGAGTCCAGGAAGTGGCAGACACCGACCAGGCCCTGCGGGGTGACGGTCTGGGAGACCTCGGCGAGCACCTCGTCGGAGGCGTAGTGCACACGGGCACCCGCGTCCAGGGCCGCCTCGATGATCCCGGAGTAGCGCTCGGCGGCCTCGACGGTGGCGAACAGCTCGATCAGGGTCGACGCGCCCGTGGGACCGCGGTGCTCGACGGCCTCGCGTACGGCCTGCGGGCCCTCGGCGATGAAGCGGCGCTCCTTGGTGCGGAAGTTGCGCCGCGCCAGGCGCCGGGCGGCGGCCACCCGCGGGGACCGGGGGGAGATCAGCTCGTCGGGGTGACCCATGGTGTGTGCGGTTCTCTTTCGGGGTTCCGGGCGGGACGGGGGCTGGACGGGGCGGGGCGGCAGGGAGCGGCGCGGGGCGGCCGCGGCGCGGAAAGCACACGGACCCGCAGGCGAATGCCTGCGGGTCCGTGGGGGCCGGCCCTGGGTGAGCTGGGCCGGCTAGCCCTTAGGCAGCGGCCTTGGGGGCGTTGACGTCGGCCGGAAGCGCCTTCTGCGCGACCTCGACGAGCGCGGCGAACGCGTTGGCGTCGTTGACGGCCAGCTCCGCGAGGATCTTGCGGTCCACCTCGATGTTGGCGGCCTTCAGACCCTGGATGAGGCGGTTGTACGTCATGCCGTTCTGGCGGGCAGCGGCGTTGATGCGCTGGATCCACAGCTGACGGAAGTCGCCCTTGCGCTTCTTGCGGTCGTTGAAGTTGTAGACCAGCGAGTGGGTGACCTGCTCCTTGGCCTTGCGGTACAGGCGCGAACGCTGACCGCGGTAGCCGGAGGCCGCCTCGAGGATCGCCCGGCGCTTCTTGTGGGCGTTTACTGCCCGCTTGACGCGTGCCACTTTTTAACTCCTTGTAGCGGGGCCGTGGGTGTCTTCACACGGCCCGAAATTCGATGGGGTCCCGGTCTCGACGTGCGTCCGCTCCCGGCAGGGGGAGCGGAGACGTCAGATGCCGAGAAGCTTCTTGATCTTCGCGGCGTCGCCGGGGGCCATCTCCGCGTTGCCGGTGAGGCGGCGGGTGACACGGGACGACTTGTGCTCGAGCAGGTGGCGCTTGCCGGCGCGCTCACGGAGCACCTTGCCGGAGCCGGTGACCTTGAAGCGCTTCTTGGTACCGCTGTGCGTCTTGTTCTTCGGCATGGCGCCGTTATCTCCTCGTCGGTGGCGCTCCCACCGGTCCGGTACGGGACCGGCTTACGGGAGCGTCATGTTGTGTCGGGTGATCCCGGGACGGGGTGTCCAGGAATCAGGCCTCGGCGTTCGCCTCGTCGGCCGGAGCCTCTTCGGCAGCGGCCTCGGTGGCCTCGGCGGAGGCGACCTCGGTGGTGTCATCGACCTCGACGGCGGCGTCCTCGGAAGGAGCCTCGTCTTCGGTGTGGGCGACACCCTGGCGCTCCGCCTTGCGGGCGGCCTGCGCCTCGCGGGCTTCGGCCATCGCCTCGGTCTTCTTCTTGTGCGGACCGAGGACCATGATCATGTTTCGGCCGTCCTGCTTCGGGTTCGACTCGATGAACCCGAGGTCCTCGACGTCCGAAGCGAGACGCTGCAGCAGTCGGTAGCCGAGTTCCGGCCGGGACTGCTCGCGACCACGGAACATGATCGTGATCTTGACCTTGTCGCCCTGCTTGAGGAACCGAACGACGTGACCCTTCTTGGTGTCATAGTCGTGCGGGTCGATCTTCGGCCGGAGCTTCATTTCCTTGATGACCGTGTGCGCCTGGTTCTTGCGCGCCTCACGGGCCTTCATGGCCGACTCGTACTTGAACTTGCCGTAGTCCATGAGCTTGCAGACCGGCGGGCGTGCGGACGCCGCGACCTCGACCAGGTCGAGGTCGTACTCCTGCGCGAGCTCAAGCGCCTTGGCAAGCGGCACGATGCCGACCTGCTCGCCGCTGGGACCGACAAGCCGTACCTCGGGAACGCGAATCCGGTCGTTGATGCGGGGCTCGGTGCTGATGGATCCTCCTCGGTAGCACCACACGGCTGCCTGGCAGACAGCCGCTGACGTGTATTTCCGTCAGACCGACCGCAGCGGGAGAATGAAAAAAGCCCCGCCGGGCACAGGCAGGGGCTCCAAAACAACCGGAACACCGCCGCGTGCGAACCGCGGGGCGTAGACTCGGGCAGCTTTCCATCGTCCGTACGGAACGATGGATGCCACCTGACCGGTGACCCGCCGCCCCGGAGGGCAGTCAGGTGGGAGAACGGAGCCTCCACTTGTGGGCCGGGCACAGAAGTGTCCGGCCGGTCGAAGTACATACTAGCACCCGCGCCACAAGCCCGCCGCACGGCATATCGTGGGGCGCATGACTGACGCGACACCCCCCACCGAACCCGCTGCCGACGGCGCCCCCGACTACGACACCATGACCCGCGACATCGCGGACGTGCCCGCCGTCGAGGTGATCACCACGGTGGCCGTGCACCTGCTGAGCGCCGCGGCGGTCAACCTGGGCCTGGACAAGCCGGACTCCGAGCACAAGGACCTCGACGAGGCCCGCAAGCTGATCACGGCCCTGGCCGGCCTGGTCACCGCGAGCGCCACCGAGATCAGCTCCTTCCACGCCGCCCCGCTGCGCGACGGCCTGAAGTCGCTCCAGCTGGCCTTCCGCGAGGCCTCGATCGTGCCGGACGAGCCGGGCCAGGGGCCGGGCGAGAAGTTCACGGGTCCCGTCTTCGGCTGAGCCCGTACCGGAAAGACACATGACGATGGCCGGTGCCACCCATGGGTGGCACCGGCCATCGTCATGTCCGGGGGCCGCGCGGCCCCCGGCTCGCGGTCAGCGGGTGAACAGGGGCTCGCCGGGCGGAGCCGGAGCGTCCGACGGGAGCAGCGCCAGGTCCAGCCCGCGGACCAGCCGGGCCCGCAGGGCGGTGTCCGCCGCAAGCGCCTCGGCGACGCGCCGGGCCGCCGCGGGCGCCTGCGCCCCCTCGGCCAGCACGATCGCCAGGGTGCCGTCGGAGTCCGCGCCGCCCGGGCCGAGGTGGGCGCGCAGGACGGCCGGCTCCGCGGACACGGCGGCCCGTACGGCCTCCCGTACGGCGGGATCGGCCAGCGGGCCCGCGTCGGTGCGGCCCTCGGCGAGCGCGAGCAGCGCGGAGCCGGTCAGCTGGTACGTGACGGGGCCGGCCAGGTCCAGGACCACGGTGTCGGCCTTCTCGTGCGCGGCGGCCGCCAGCGCCTGGTGCAGCGGGACGGCCACCGGCCGGGCCGCGGGGTCCCAGAGCGCGAGCGAGGCGATCGAGGTGAAGGCGGGCAGCGCCCGCCGGTCGCCCGCACGCAGGGTCGGGACGGCCATGTCGCTGGTCTTCTCGCGCCTCAGGCCCGTCTCCGGGTCGGTCTCCACCTCACCGAGGACGGCGACCACCGGGACCAGCAGGCGGGCGCCCTTGAGCGCGGCCAGCACCTCCGGCTCCTTCGCCCGGTCCTCGGACCAGGCGGCCAGGGCCGCGGTCAGACGGGGATCGGCGGAGCCGTCGTCGTCGGAGAATCCCGGGTCGGGAATGTTCTTGTTCGCCATGTTCGCCACAGTTACCCGACCCTACTGTGCCGCGTACGGGTCCTGGCCACGGCCCCGGGAGCCCCGGCGCGGGCGCCGCGCGAGTACGGCGGCCAGGACGAGCAGCACCGCCCCCGCGACCGCGGCCGCCGGGGCTCCCAGCCGGGCGCCCCGCTCGGGCGGGTGGACCGGCTCGGGGCCGGGGCCGAAGTACGTGCTCCCGGCCGCGGCGGGCACGGGCGCCGGAGCCTCCGGGCGCATCCCCTCGGCGGCCTGGAGGGCGGCGACCGGATCGACCAGCCCGTGACCGCGGGCGTCGTCGCGGCCGCCGGCCGGGGAGTCGGAGGCGGTGGCCTCCAGCAGCTTCTTCACCTGGGCCGGGGTCAGGTCGGGGTGCGCGGCCAGGACGAGGGCCACGGAGCCGGAGACGAAGGCCGCCGCGGCGCTGGTGCCCCAGCCCTCGTAGTACGAGCGGTCGGGATCGGCGATGACGACGTCGACGCCCGGGGCACTGACGGTGGCGTACCAGTTGCGGGTGGAGAACTTGGCCTTCCTGCCGCGGCGGTCGACGGCGGTGACGGCGATGACCCCCGGATAGGCGGCCGGGTAGGAGACGCGGTCGCCCGCCTCGCCGCCGTTGCCCGCGGAGGCCACGACGACCACGCCCTTGGCGAGGGCGTACTGGACGGCCTCGTCCTCCCCCGCCTCGTGGTGGGCGGAGTCGCTGTCGTCGCCGAGGGACAGGTTGATCACGTCGGCGCCGTGGTCCGCGGCCCAGCGGATGCCTTCGGCGAGGGACCCGCCCTTGCTGTCGCGGGCCTTGGCGCGGCCCGGGTCGCCCTCTTCGAGGATCACCCGGACGGGCAGGATCCGTGCCTGCGGGGCCATGCCGAGGACGCCCTGGCCGCGGCTGGGGCCGTGGCCGTGCCCGGCGATGATGCTCGCCATGGCGGTTCCGTGGCGGGCATAGGCGCGGTCGCCGGGGCCGGCTCCCATGCCGATGAGGTCGGTGCCGGCGAGGACCTGACCGGAGAGGTCGGGATGGGACTCGTCGACGCCGGTGTCGAGGACGGCGACGGTCACTCCGGCGCCCCGGGTGGTGCCCCAGGCCTCCTCGGCGCGCAGGGCCAGCAGACCCCACTGGCGGTCGCGGATGTTGTCGGCGGCGGCGGGGGTCGCGGTGGCGGACACGAGGAGGGTCGCGGCGAGCAGGGCGGCGGCCGCCTGCCCTGAGGCCCGGCGGATCATCGGCCGGGCTCCGGGGTGGGCGGTACGGGTGGTGCGGCGAGGAAGGCGAGGCCGTGGCCGACGCGGTCGGCGAGCGCCTGGGTCTCGTGGCCGAGACCGGCCTGGGCGGCGGCTCCCGTGGCGTCCTTCTGCATCAGGTCCGCGGCGGGGCGGGGCGCGTCCAGGGCGCGGCCGTCGGCGAAGGCGGAGACGGTGTAGACGACGACCGGCGCCTCGGTGAGTACGGAGGCGGCCCAGGCGGCGCGCTGCGCGTCGGTGAACCCGTACGCGGGCGGAGCGGGGATCCGGCCCTTGAGGGCGGTCATCGTGGGGGCGTCGGCGGGGGTGAAGACCATGCCGACGGTGATCAGCGAGCTGCGGGTGGCGTCGGTGTAGGTGGCGCGCAGCACGCGGGTGCAGCCGGTGGCGGCCAGCAGGGCCTGCCAGTCGGCGGCGAGGGCGGCCGGGCAGTCGGCGTCGGGGGCGAGCGCGATCCGGGTCCAGGTGCGGTCGGAGCCGCCGGGGCCGGCGGAGGGGCCGGTCAGGACGGGCGGGAGCAGACTGTCGACGGGGGCGGCACGCCACAGCGACCCGGCCTTGCGGTAGGCGGCGTCGGCGGGGAGGGGGCGGGCCGCGGCGCGGTGTTCGGCCCAGGTGGTGAGGGCGGCCCCGCCGACGAGGCCGCTGCCGAGGAGGACGCAGAGCGTGGCGGCGAGGACTCTTACGGGGTGGCGGCGCGCGTTCGCGTGCGGGGGCTGGGGTTGGGGCGGGGTCGGTTCGGGCTCGCCCAGGATCGCGGTCCGCGGTGTCGTCGTGGTCATCCGGCGGCTCCGCCCCCCGTTCCGTACGGCTGCCTGCCCGTACTCTACGGCGTCGCCACCACAAGGTGGATCCCGGTACCACCCCCGAACCACCCCCACCGCACCGATCCGGCCCCGCCGCACCGATCCGGCCCCGCCGGCGATTGAGGCGCGGGGCTCGGGGCGGAGCGCCGGTCCTTGAGGCATGCGGGCAGCCGGCCGCACCACCCCCGGCCCGCCGGAGCCCGAGGCGCAGGGCACTACCCACCGGTAGAGACCTCTGGCAAGCTGCCGCCCATGAACTCCCCCGCCACCGACCGCGCCCGGTACGACCGGGCGACCGCGCACCTGGACGCGCCGCTGGCCATCGTGGATCTCGACGCCTTCGACGCCAACGCCGACGATCTCGTCCGCCGCGCCGCCGGCAAGCCGGTCCGGGTCGCGAGCAAGTCGGTCCGGTGCCGCGCGCTGCTGGAACGGGTCCTCGCCCGTCCCGGGTTCGCCGGGATCATGTCGTACACCCTCGCCGAATCGCTCTGGCTGGCCCGGTCCGGGTTCGAGGACGTGCTCCTCGCCTATCCCTCGGCCGACCGGGCCGGCTTCGGCGAGCTGGCGAACGACGCCAAACTGGCCGGCGCCGTCACGGTGATGGTGGACGACCTCGCGCAGCTGGACCTGATCGACGCCGCCCGGGACGGCGGCGCCGAGGATGTCCGGGTCTGTCTGGAGCTGGACACGTCCCTCCAGCTGCTCGGCGGCCGGGTGCGGATCGGGGCCCGCCGCTCCCCGCTGCGCGAGCCCGCGCAGCTGGCCGGGCTGGCCCGGGCGGTGGCCGACCGGCCCGGGTTCCGGGTCGTGGGGCTGATGGCGTACGAGGGTCATGTCGCCGGGGTCGGGGACTCGCTGGCGGGTCGCCCGCTGCGGTCCCGGACGATCCGGCTGATGCAGGGCGCGGCCCGCAGGGAGCTGGCGGCGCGGCGGGCCGAGGTGGTGCGGGCCGTGCGGGCCGTCGTACCGGATCTGGAGTTCGTCAACGGCGGCGGTACCGGCAGCGTGCAGCAGACGGCCGCCGAGGACGCGGTGACCGAGATAGCCGCGGGTTCGGGCCTGTACATGCCCCGGCTGTTCGACAACTACACGTCGTTCAGCGGGCGTCCGGCGGCCCTGTTCGCCCAGCCCGTGGTGCGCAGGCCCGGGGTGGGTGTGGTGACGGTGCTCGGGGGCGGCTATCCGGCCTCCGGTGCGGCCGGGGCGGACCGGCTGCCGGTCCCGTACCTGCCCCAGGGGCTCCGCTACGACCCCCAGGAGGGCGCGGGCGAGGTGCAGACCCCGCTGCTCGGGAGCCCCGCCGACGATCTGCTGATCGGCGACCGGGTCTGGTTCCGGCACGCGAAGGCGGGCGAACTGTGCGAGCGGTTCGACACCTTGCACCTGATCGAGGGCGATCGGGTCACCGACAGCGTGCCGACCTACCGGGGTGAAGGGCGGACCTTCCTCTGAATACGGGCTGGATACGGGTGGCGGGCTTGTGGACGAAGCCGGTCAGCGGTGCGAGGACCTTCCAGTCGAGCGTTTCGTAGAGCGCCCGGCCCTGGACGGTCGCGCCCAGGATGCCGGTGGCCGCACCGTTCTCGACGGCCGCGCCGGTGAGTGCGCCCATCACCACCGTCCCGAGGCCGAGCCGCTGATGGGCCTCCTCGGTGATGATCTGGTCGAAGACGCACGCGGCACCGGTCAGCCCGATCTGACCGCGCGCGGCGAGCTCCCCGCCGGCGGCCAGGACGCGCACGCTGACGACGCCGTCGGCGGTCTCGGCGGTGACGGTGTAACCGTCAGGCGGGCGCACGGCGGACGGACGCAGGTCGGCGGCCATCAGGAAGCCGGGATCGGTCGGCTCCCACTCGGGCGGGAACCACGGCTCCATGACGTCGGGTGCCACAAAGGCCTTGATCCAGGTGGCCGGTTCGGTGATCGCCCCGACGAGACCGCGCGCGGTCCCGGCATCGGCGTCGAGCAGGACGTGCCGGACCGTCTGGGTGGGCAGCCCGACCTGGATGCTCAGTCCCCACGGCGCGTCCACCGGCTTCGGTGCCCGCCGCGAGACGGTCCATCCCTCGACCCACGAGCGCGCGAGCTCCCACATCCGGACACCCCTCCGAGTAATGACTGCCATCCGAATTCGGATGTTACACAAGCAGGGTGACAGCCATCGCCCGCCGAACCTCGTGGGCTCGATCGGCTAGTACACGGAGTCCGTCTGGTCGGGGACGACGCTCCGGTCGCCCCGCAGGACCGGTCCCTTGGTGCCGTCGCGGTCGACGTAGCCGGTCGTCGCGCACGGGTAGGGGTCGGTCTTGCGCTTCTTGGGTTCGATGAACATGGGATTGACGATCCAGCGGCCGTCGCTGTTGTCGTACGCCCGGCACATCAGCTCGTTCTTGTTGCGGTTCACGACGAGCCGCAGGGCGGTGGCGTCGCGCAGGAACGAGATGTCGGTGTCGGAGTCGCCGGCGGCGAACACCTGGCGGCGGGCGGCGGGCTGGACCTTCTCGGCGGCCGCGCCGCGTACGCCGAAGATCTCCTTGTTGATCCAGCAGCGCTTGCCGTCGATGTAGGTGATCATCGTGTCGGCGCCGTCCCGGACGGTTCCGCAGCCCTGCAGGTGGGTGGTGAACTTTCCGCCGTACGTGGTGGTGTTGCGGATGCCTATGACGTGGTCGGCCTTGATGCCGGCGCCCTGGGCCCAGACCTCGACCACGGGCTGCGGGGAGGCGGAGCTGATCCACACGTCGAAGCCGGCCTTCTGCAGGCCCTTGATCAGGTCCTTCTGCTGGTCGTAGTAGCGGACCCAGCCGGTGGCGGTGGTCGTGGTGCCGACCCGCTGCGTGGCGCCGACGGGCGCGGCGAGGTTCTCGGTGCGTGCGGCGGCGGCGAAGCCGCGGATCTCGCGTGCGGTCCAGCCCTGCATCAGCTGGGGGAGCCAGGCGTACGAGGGTTCGGTGGTGCGGCGGTCCCAGCCGGCGAAGGCGGGGGCGCCGGCGCGGGTCGCGGCGGTGCCGTAGACGGCGTTGATCTCGTCGGCGCAGCCGGCTCCGGCCGGGGTGCCGGTGGGCAGCGGGGCGCCGGGGCGGGCGAGGGCGCCGCAGGCGTCGGCCAGGGCCTTGGTGGCGGCGGGGGTGAGGTGGCGGCCGGTGGTGGACCAGTCGCCTGCGGCGGGCTGGCGGATCCGGCCGTTGCGCAGGAGCCAGAACATGGTGGCGTCCCCGACGTCGTTCTTGACGACGGTGTTGTCCCAGTCGAAGACGGCGACGGGCTTGGTGCGGCCGGTCCGGTACGGGTTGCAGCTGCCGTACCGGTCGACGAGCTGCTGGAGGCGGGCCTGGTTGTCCCCGTACCAGCCGGAGCCGACGGTGACCCGGGGACAGGGGGTGTGCGCGGCCTGGGCCGGCGGGGCCGCCAGGAGGCCGGATCCGGTGACCGCGGCGAGGGCGAGGGGGGCTGCCCATTTTCTCTGCATGCTGCTCCTTCGAGGCTCGGGACAGCCCTGAAGGACCGGCCGGGCACCTTTCGGTGCCCGGCCGGCCGGGGTGCGACCCCCGGCCGGCCGGGGTGCGGTGCGATGTGGTGCCGTGCGCCTACAGCGGGGTCACGTACGCGCCGGAGATACCGCCGTCGACGAGGAAGTCGGTGGCGTTGATGAAGGAGGAGTCGTCGCTGGCGAGGAAGGCGACGGCGGCGGCGATCTCGGTGGGCTCGGCGAAGCGGCCCAGCGGGATGTGGACGAGGCGGCGGGCGGCGCGCTCGGGGTCCTTGGCGAACAGTTCCTGCAGCAGGGGGGTGTTCACGGGCCCCGGGCACAGGGCGTTGACGCGGATGCCCTCGCGGGCGAACTGCACGCCGAGCTCGCGGGACATGGCCAGGACGCCGCCCTTGGAGGCGGTGTAGGAGATCTGGGAGGTGGCGGCGCCCATGATGGCGACGAAGGAGGCGGTGTTGATGATGGAGCCGCGGCCCTGGCGCTGCATGTAGGGCAGGGCGGCCTTGCAGCACAGGTAGACGGAGGTGAGGTTGACGTCCTGGACGCGCTTCCAGGCCTCCAGGCCGGTGGTCAGGATGGAGTCGTCGTCCGGGGGCGAGATGCCCGCGTTGTTGAAGGCGATGTCCACGGAGCCGTAGGTGTCGAAGGCCGTCTTGAAGAGCGCCTCGACCTCCTCGGGGCTGGTGACGTCGACCTTGACGAAGGTGCCTCCGACCTCTTCGGCCGCGGCCTTGCCGGCGCTCTCGTCGATGTCGCCGCAGACGATGTTGGCGCCTTCGGAGGCCAGGCGGCGGGCGGTGGCGAGGCCGATGCCGCTGCCGGCTCCGGTGATGACGGCGGTGCGGCCGACCAGGCGGCGGCAGACGATCTCTTCGTTGGACATGTGCTTCAGGCCTCCGTGCTGATGAAGACGTTCTTGGTCTCGGTGAAAGCGGTGAGGGCGTCGGGTCCGAGCTCGCGGCCGAGCCCGGACTGCTTGTAGCCGCCGAAGGGGGTCCAGTAGCGGACGCTGCTGTGGGAGTTGACGGACAGGTTGCCGGCGGCGACGGCGCGCGAGACGCGCAGGGCGCGCCCGATGTCGCGGGTCCAGAGGGAGCCGGAGAGGCCGTACTCGGTCGCGTTGGCCAGGCGTACGGCGTCCTCCTCGTCCTCGAAGGGCAGGACGACGGCGACCGGTCCGAAGACCTCCTCGGCGGCCACGGGCGCGGTGGGGGCGACGTCCGTGACGAGGGTGGGCGGGTACCAGAAGCCGGGGCCTTCGGGGGCGGTGCCGCGGATGGCGGTGAGGTCGTCGGTGACGAAGGACCGTACGCGGTCCAGCTGGGTCCGGGAGATCAGCGGGCCCATCTGGGTCTTCTCGTCGAGCGGGTCTCCCACGGTCACGGCCGCGATGCCGGGGGCGACGAGCTCCAGGAAGCGGTCGTAGGCGGAGCGCTGTACGAGGATGCGGGTGCGGGCGCAGCAGTCCTGGCCGGTGTTGTCGAGGAAGGCCATGGGGGCGGCGGCGGCCGCTGCTTCGAGGTCGGCGTCGGCGAAGACGATGTTGGGGCTCTTGCCGCCGAGTTCGAGGGTGACGCGCTTCACCCGGTCGGCGCACTTGGCCATGATCTGCTTGCCGACGCGGGTGGACCCGGTGAAGACGATCTTCGCGACGCCGGGGTGTTCGACGAGTGCGTCGCCGGCGACGTCCCCGCGGCCGGGGAGCACCTGGAAGAGGTGCTCGGGGATCCCGGCTTCGAGGGCGAGTTCGGCGAGGCGCAGCGCGGTCAGCGGGGTGGTCTCGGCGGGCTTGAGGATGACGGCGTTGCCGGCGGCGAGGGCCGGGGCCAGGCCCCAGGCGGCGATCGGCATGGGGAAGTTCCACGGGGCGATCACGCCGATGACGCCGAGGGGTTCGAGGAAGGTGATGTCGATGCCGCCGGCGACGGGGATCTGGCGGCCGGAGAGCCGTTCCACTCCCCCGGCGGCGAATTCGAGGAGGTCGCGTACGTTGCCCGCTTCCCAGCGGGCGTTGCCGATGGTGTGGCCGGCTTCGCGGACTTCCAGCCGGGCCAGTTCCTCGATGTGGCCGTCGACGACGGCGGCGAAGCGGCGCAGCAGCCGGGCCCGGTCGGCGGGGGCGGCCGCCGCCCAGGCGCGCTGGGCCGCGGCGGCCCGGGCGACGGCGGCGTCGACGTCGTCCCGTGTGGCGGCCGGGACGACGGCGACGGTTTCCTCGGTGGCCGGATTCAACACTTCCAGCGCGTCGGACACGTGGTGCCTCACAGTTTCGTTCGGTGGCGTGCGGTGGCTACAGGCGTTCGAAGGAGCGGCGCAGCTCCCAGTCGGTCACCGCGGAGTCGTAGGCGTCGAGTTCCACGCGGGCCATGTTCCGGTAGTGCGCGACCACTTCGGGGCCGAAGGCGGCCTTGGCGATCTCGCTGTTCTCCCAGAGCTCGGCGGCCTCGCGCAGGGTGGCGGGGACGTGTGCGTAGTCGGCGGTGTAGGCGTTCCCGCCGCAGGCCTCGGGGAGCTCCAGGCGGTTCTCGATGCCGTAGAGCCCGGCCGCGACCAGGCCGGCGACGGCGAGGTACGGGTTGACGTCGCCGCCGGGGAGGCGGTTCTCGAAGCGCATGGAGCGGCCGTGGCCGACGACCCGGAGCGCGCAGGTCCGGTTGTCCACGCCCCAGGCGACGGCGGTCGGCGCGAAGGATCCCGGCCGGAAACGCTTGTACGAGTTGATGTTCGGGGCGTAGAGAAGGGAGAAGTCGCGCAGCGCGGCCAGCTGGCCGGCCAGGAAGTGTCGCATCACCGGTGACATTCCGCCCGGGCCGTCCCCGGCCATCGCGTTGTGTCCGTCGGCGTCGGCCAGCGAGAGGTGGATGTGACAGGAGTTGCCTTCGCGCTCGTCGAACTTGGCCATGAAGGTGAGCGAGACACCTTCCTGGGAGGCGATCTCCTTGGCTCCGGTCTTGTAGACGGAGTGCTGGTCACAGGTGGTGAGCGCCTCGTCGTAGCGGAAGGCGATCTCGTGCTGGCCGAGGTTGCACTCCCCCTTGGCCGACTCGACGATCAGGCCCGCGGCCTGCATCTCGTTGCGGATCCGGCGCAGCAGCGGTTCGATGCGGCCGGTCCCGAGGACGGAGTAGTCGATGTTGTACTGGTTGGCCGGGGTCAGGCCGCGGTAGCCCGAGTTCCAGGCCTGCTCGTAGGTGTCCTGGAAGACCATGAACTCCAGCTCGGTGCCGACCATCGCGGTGTAGCCGGCCTCGGCGAGGCGCTCCAGCTGGCGGCGCAGGATCTGCCGGGGCGCGGCGACGACGGGCGAGCCGTCGTTCCAGGCGAGGTCGGCGAGCAGGAAGGCGCTGCCGGGGTTCCACGGGATGCGGCGCAGGGTGGCGAGGTCGGGGTGCATGGCGAAGTCGCCGTAGCCCCGGTCCCAGGAGGACATCTCGTAACCGTCGACGGTGTTCATGTCGGTATCGACGGCGAGGAGGTAGTTGCAGCCCTCGGTACCGTGCTCAAGGACCTCGTCGAGGAAGAACTGTGCGGCGAACCGCTTGCCCTGGAGCCGCCCCTGCATGTCGGGGAAGGCCAGGACCACTGTGTCGATCTCACCACTGGCGACGAGGGAGCGGAGCTCCTCGGGCGCGAGCGGCGGCTTGCGGTCTACCACTGGAATCTCTCCTTCGGTGAGCCGAGGAGGCCTAAGGTATTGAATAGAACCATTGCTTGGGAAGGGGAGGAGCCGAGATGACCGATACGGCGAGCGAAGGCGGCGCCACCGCACGACTGAATCCCGTGCTGCGGCAGGTGCGGGCGGGCAACGGTTTCGAGGAGGCGCTGCAGCAGATCCTCCAGGTGGTCCGGCTGGGTCTGGTGCCGGGCGGCGAACGGCTGCCGCCCGAGCGCGAACTGGCGGAGCGCATGGGGATCAGCCGGGTGACCCTGCGCGAGGTGCTGAAGGTGCTGCAGGACCAGGGGCTCGTGGAGGCCCGGCGCGGGCGGTACGGCGGAACGTTCGTGCTGCCCCGGCCCGACACTCCGGCCGGCGCCGCCGAGGAGGAGCTGCGCCGGCGCGTCGCGGGGGTGGACATCGAGGACGTCCTGCGGTTCCGCGAGGTCCTGGAGGTGGGGGCCGCCGGACTGTGCGCCTCCCAGGGGCTGACCGAGGAGGGCACCGAACGGCTGCTCGGCGCCCTGGCCGCCACCCATGACGCCCCGCTCGCCGACTATCGCCGCCAGGACACGCTCTTCCACCTCACCCTGTGCGAACTGGCCGGGTCCGCCACCCTGACGGCCCAGTACGCCGCCGTCCGGGCCACCGTGAACGACCTGCTGGACTGCATCCCGCTGCTCGTACGCAACCTGGAGCACTCCCAGCAGCAGCACAGCACGCTGGTGGAGGCGGTGCTGGAGGGCGACGCGGCCGGAGCCCGGGAGACCATGCGCGAGCACTGCTGCGGCACGGCCGCGCTGCTGCGGGGCTTCCTGACCTGAGCGGCGCCGGGGGCGGCCCGAGAGGGTTTCGTAACTTCTGTTTAACGCAGAGGTCTTGCGCACTCCGCCCCTCTAAGGCAAAGGTACGCCCCACAACCATTGCCCTGAGGCAGGAGCGCACGATGGCCGACGACATCGAGGCACGGCTCGCCGCCGTACCCGCACCCACCAAGTCCCCCGACGGCGGGGACAGCCCCGACGAATACCTCGCGCGCCGGACGCTGCGCCGCGGCAGCGCCGGCTGGCTGCTCCTCACCGGTCTCGGCGTCGCCTACGTCGTCTCCGGGGACTTCTCCGGCTGGAACGTCGGCCTCGACAAGGGCGGCTTCGGCGGCCTGGCCATCGCCACCGTCCTCATGGGCGCGATGTACGCCTGTCTGGTCTTCTCGCTCGCCGAGCTGTCCACCATCCTGCCGACCGCGGGCGGCGGCTACGGCTTCGCCCGCCGCGCGCTCGGCCCGTGGGGCGGTTTCCTCACCGGCACCGCCATCCTCATCGAGTACATCCTGGCCCCGGCCGCGATCGTCATCTTCATCGGCGACTACGTCGAATCCCTCGGCCTCTTCGGACTCACCTCCAGCTGGCCCGTCTACCTCGGCTGCTTCGTCATCTTCATCGGCGTCCACCTCTGGGGCGTCGGCGAGGCGCTCCGCTTCAGCCTCGTCGTGACCGCGATCGCCGTCGCCGCGCTGCTGATCTTCGCGGTGGGGGCCTTCACCGAGTTCGACGCGTCCGGCCTCAACAACATCCCCGTCGACGCGGACGCCTTCGGCTCGAACTCCTGGCTGCCGCTGGGCGTCCTGGGCATCTGGGCCGCGTTCCCCTTCGGCATGTGGTTCTTCCTCGGAGTGGAAGGCGTACCGCTGGCGGCCGAGGAGGCCAAGGACCCGGTCCGCTCGATGCCGAAGGCCCTCTCCATCTCCATGGGCATCCTCGCCCTGCTCGCCCTGATCACCTTCTTCGCCGCGACCGGCGCCCAGGGCGCCGACGCCGTCAAGGCCGCCGGCAACCCGCTGGTCGTGGCCCTGGAAGGGGACGGCGGCCCGACCGCGCTCAGCCGCTTCGTGAACTACGCGGGCCTGGCCGGCCTGGTGGCGTCCTTCTTCTCCCTCATCTACGCGGGCTCGCGCCAGCTCTTCGCCCTCTCCCGGGCCGGCTACCTGCCCCGCTTCCTCTCGCTCACCTCGAAGCGCAAGGCCCCGTACCTGGGCTTGATCATCCCCGGCGCGATCGGCTTCGCCCTCGCCGCGGCCACCGGCGACGGAGCCCGCATGCTCAACATCGCGGTGTTCGGCGCCACCATCTCCTACGCCCTGATGGCCCTCTCGCACATCGTGCTGCGCCGCCGGGAGCCGGACCTGGAGCGCCCGTACCGCACCCCGGGCGGGATCCTGACCTCCTCGGTCGCCTTCGCACTCGCCCTGTCGGCCCTGGTCGCCACCTTCCTGGTGGACAAGGACGCCGCATTCATCGCCCTGGCCGTGTACGCCGTCGCCCTGGCCTACTTCGCGATCTACAGTCGGCACCACCTGGTGGCCTCGGCCCCGGAGGAGGAGTTCGCGGCTCTCGCGGAAGCCGAGGCGGAACTGACCCGCGACTGAAACCCTGTTCCTGCCCTGCTCTGCCCCTGTTGGAGGTAACGAACGTGCCCAGGCCGCTCATCGGCATCACCACCTACGTCGAGGATTCCACCCGCTACGGCGTGTGGGACCTCCCGACATCCCTCGTACCGACCGGGTACTACGAACTCGTCCAGGCGGCGGGCGGCGCGGCCGTGCTGCTCCCGCCGGACGAACCCGGGTCGGCGGCGGAGGTGCTGAGCCGGGTGGACGGCCTGGTCGTCGCGGGCGGCCCGGACCTGGACCCGGTGCACTACGGAGCCGCGCGCGACTCCCGTACGGGCGCCCCCGCCACGGTCCGCGACCACTGGGAGCTGGCCCTGATCGCCGCCGCGCTGGACGCGGACCTGCCCCTGCTCGGCATCTGCCGGGGCATGCAGGCCCTCAACGTGGCCCTGGGCGGCACGCTGATCCAGCACATCGACGGCCACTTCGAGACCCCGGGGGCCACCTCCTGGCACCCGGTCCGCCCGGTCCAGGGCACCCGGTACGCGGACCTGGTGCCGGAGGAGGCGCAGGTCCCGACCTACCACCACCAGGCCGTCGACCGGCTGGGCCGCGGCCTGGTCGTCTCGGCCCACGCGGTCGACGGCACGGTGGAGGCGATCGAACTGCCCGACCCGCAGCGGTGGGTGCTGGGCGTCCAGTGGCACCCGGAGCGGGACAAGGACACGCGGGTGATGTCCGCACTGGTCGAGGCGGCCTCCGTCCGCACCGCGGTACCGGTGGGCTGACATCCCTTCCCCTCCGCCCCCGTCCCCGCGCGCCCGACCGGCACCCGGGGACGGGGGCGGCTCGCGGGACAGCCCCACCCGAATGGCCGGTCCCCCGCCGGGCGGGCAGGCTGGAAGGATGCGGACCGAAGCGAAGGGCACGACATCCGGCCCGGTCTCCAGGCTCTTGGAGAACCCGGTCATCGGAATGGCCCCGTGGATCGTCTTCTCCCTGCTGGTCGGCCCGGGCCGGTTCGAACTCGCGGTCGGACTGGCGCTGGCCACGGCCGTCGCGCTCATCGCGGCGAGCCACCTGATCAACCGCGGCAGCAGCTGGAAACTCCTGGAACTGGCCGACGTGGTGTTCTTCGCCTCGATGGCCGTCGTCGGAGCCCTGGCGAGCGAGGGGACCCTGCGCTGGCTGGAGACGTACGCGGGCGAGGTCGCGAACATCACCCTGGCCGTGATCGCCTTCGGCTCGATGGCCGTGGGGATGCCCTTCACCCTCCAGTACGCCCGTGAACAGGTCGATCCGTCGCACTGGCACGCGCCCGGCTTCATCCGCGCCAACTACGTGATCACGGGCGTGTGGGGTGCTGCCTTCGTGGTGGCGGCCCTCGCGGGCGCCTACGGGGACCTGGTCCTGCACAACCCGAACAACATCTGGACCGGCTGGATCATCCAGATCCTGGCCATCGTCGCCGCGCTGAAGTTCACCGTCTGGTACCCGGACGTGGTCCGCGCCCGCGCGCTCCGCGAGGCCACCGGCGAGGGCCCCGAACCACCCGGCCCGGCGGGACTGTTGCTGCCGCTGGCGGGCCTGCTGGTGCCGATCGGGATCGCCGTCCTCATCTTCGACAACATGTGGTGGCTGGGC
This sequence comes from Streptomyces sp. NPDC001502, assembly GCF_042894785.1. NCBI lineage: Bacteria > Bacillati > Actinomycetota > Actinomycetes > Kitasatosporales > Streptomycetaceae > Streptomyces > Streptomyces sp. NPDC001502. Next base: position 3,190 of record NZ_JBIAVW010000012.1, on the reverse strand, counting down.
GTCGCGCTGATCGTCGTGGGCTCGCTGCTGACGAAGCGGCTCAGCTCGGAGAGCTGAGCCTCCCCGCGCGGCCCCGGGCCCGGCAGCCGTTCCTCACTCGGGCCGGACGAAGACCACCGAACGCAGTTCCAGGCGCTCCGAGCCGTAGCCCGTGCGCGGCCGCAGCGCGAACTCCCGGCCCGTGCAGTCCGGCTCCGTGAACACGAGCGCCAGCTCGTCGGTCCGGTTGCGCGGCGAGTGCGCCGGGGAACTGGCCGCGGGGTCGGCCACCTCGGGCAGCGTGATGCACTCCCCGCTCGGCGGGTTCTCCAGTACGAGCCTCAGCGGCCTGCCGTCGAGACCGACGACCGTGTACTGGAACTCCCCTGTGGCGGCCGAGGCCGACGTCGGGATCGTGAGCAGCAGGGTGACGGCGCCGAAGGCGGCGACGGCGGCATGGCGAAGACGCATCTGGGTTCTCCTCGGGAGAGCGGCAAACGTGCAGGAGCCACCTTTCCCGCGTCGCGCACCTCGGTCACCGTCCGCACCGCGCCGAATCGATCCCTCCTCGCCCGAACGGACTAGATCCGGCGGTGGGTCAGGGACAGCAGGTCACGGGCCGGGCCCGCCGGGCGGGAGCCCGTCGGCCAGACCGCCCGCAGGGCCCGGTCGAGCGGCGCGCCCGACACCGGGACCTCCACCAGCCGCCGCGCGCCCAGTTCGTCCCCGACCGCCAGCTCCGACAGCACGCACGGCCCCGCACCGCTCAGCGCCGCCGCCTTCACCGCCGTGGTCGACGCCAGTTCCAGCAGCGGCGCGGCCAGCCCGCCGGCCGAGGCCAGCGCGGCGTCCAGGACCTGTCGCGTGCCGGACCCCCGCTCGCGCAGGATCAGCGGGGTCGAGGCCAGCTCCGCCGCCGCCACCCCCTTGGTGCGGCGGGCCCACGGATGCCCCGGGGCCACCGCCACCACCAGGCGGTCCTGCGCGATCACCGCCGAATCCAGTCCCTCGGGCACGGTCAGCCCCTCCACGAAGCCGAGGTCGGCCTCGTGCGCGAGGACCCGTTCTGCGACCACCGCCGAGTTCCCGGCGTGCAGGGACACCGCCGTGTCCGGGCGCTGCCCGCGCAGGGCGATCAGCCAGCCCGGCAGCAGGTATTCCGCGATGGTCATGCTGGCGGCCACCCGCAGCCGCGAGTCCCGCCGCCCGCGCAGCGCCTGCGCCCCCGCGTCGAAGGCCTCCGCCGCCTCCACCACCCGCCGGGCCCAGTCCGTGACGAGCGCGCCCTCGGCCGTCAGCGTCGACCCGCGCGGCGAGCGGTCGACCAGGGCCACCCCGAGCCGGGTCTCCATCGCCCGGATCCGGCTGCTCGCGGCGGGCTGGGTGATGCCGAGCCGCCGGGCCGCGCCGCTCAGGCTGCCGACCCGCGCGACCGCGAGCAGCAGTTCCAGCGCGCCCAGGTCAGGTACCCGGTGCGCCAGCGGAACCCACTCCTCATTACCCATAACATCAGTTTATGGCCTCATAGGGAGATGACCTCTGCCGCCCCGTCCGCCCGGGCACGAGGCTGGATCCATGGCCACCACCCTCGTGCGACCCCGCACTCACACCACTCCCGCGGTCCGGGCCCACAAGGCCCCCGCACTGCGGCACCTCGGCCCCAACTGGTACGCCTGCGTCATGGGCACGGCGATCCTCGCCAACGCCGGCGCGACCCTCCCGTACCAGCTCCCCGGCCAGCGCGTGGCCTGCCAGCTCGTCTGGGCGCTGTCCGCCGTCCTCCTCGCCGTCCTGCTCACGGCCCGCGCCGGGCACTGGCTCCACCACCGCGACCAGGCCCGCGCCCATCTCCTCGACCCGGCCGTCGCCCCCTTCTACGGCTGCCTCGCGATGGCGCTGCTGGCCGTCGGCGGCGGCACCCTCATCGTCGGCAAGGACCTCATCGGGACCGGCGCCGCCGTCGCCGTGGACGCCGTGCTCTTCACCGCCGGAACCGCGATCGGCCTGGTCATGGCCGTGGCCGTGCCCTACCTGATGGTCGTACGGCACAAGGTCGAGCCCGGGCAGGCCACCCCCGTCTGGCTGCTTCCCCTGGTCTCCCCCATGGTCTCCGCCGCCCTGGGCCCGCTGCTGATACCCCACCTGCCCGCCGGCCAGCCCCGCGAGACCCTGCTGCTCGCCTGCTACGCCATGTTCGGAATCAGCCTGCTCGCCACCCTGCTGATGCTCCCCCTGATCTTCGGCCGGCTGATCGTGGGCGGCCCCCTCCCCCTGGCTCTGACCCCGACCCTGTTCCTGGTCCTCGGCCCCCTCGGCCAGTCCACCACCGCCGTGAACCAGCTCGCCGATGTCGCCCCCCGCGCGATCGACGGCACGTACGCGGGCGCACTGGGCGCCTTCGCCGTGATCTACGGGGTCCCTGTGATGGGGTTCGCCCTGCTGTGGCTGGCCCTGGCCGCGGCCATGCTGGTCCGGGCGGCCCGGGGCGGCATGGGCTTCGCGATGACCTGGTGGGCCCTGACCTTCCCCCTGGGCACCTGTGTCACCGGCGCCACCGGCCTGGCCCACCACACCGGCCTGACCGCCTACGCCTGGCTCGCCACCGTCCTCTTCCTCGGTCTGCTGACCGCGTGGCTCCTGGCCGCCGCCCACACCCTCCGCGGCCTGCTCACCGGCCGCCTGCCGGCCGGCCAGACCCCCCGGGGCGGAACGGGCGGACTCGGGTCGGCGTAGGGGCCGGCCCCTACGCCGACAGGGATGTCTCCTCGGCTCGGCGCGCGCGAGCCGTCCCGGCGGTACCCGGCAGTCGCGCGCTCGTCCTGCGGACCGGAATCCGGGCCTGGTACGGGCCGGTCCACGGGGCCGGGCAGGGATGTCTCCTCAGCTCGGCGCGCGCGAGCCGTCTCGGCGGCACCCGGCGGTCGCTGCACGTCCTGCGGACCGGGATCCGGGCCCGGTACGGGCCGGTCCACGGGGCCGGGCAGGGATGTCTCCTCGGCTCGGCGCGTGCTCGTCCTGCGGGCCGGGATCCGGGCCCGGTGCGGGCTGGTCCGCGGGGCCGGGGAGGGGTGTCTCCTCGGCTCGGCGCGTGCGGGCATGTCTCGGCGGTACCCGGCGGTCGCGCGCTCGTCCTGCGGGGACACCCCTCCCCGTCCCCGCTCCCCACGCGTCGGGGCGGCTTCGGGGCACTGCCGGAGCCCCGCCGTGGGGC